>DASYCL010000520.1:0-2515 GCA_036500245.1 Polyangiaceae bacterium
TACATTTTCTGTTGAAAGCAGGCCTGCGGGCCGGATCTTCGCGGTGGCGGTCGGGCGAATGACGAATGACGAATGACGAATGACGCGGCTCGAAAGCGGCCCGCGTCAGAAGCGTCCGACATCCGCACAGGCGTCGCGCCAGAGCGCGCTGCCTAGGTCGCGCTCGCCGTCAGCGGCCCAGTGCGCCGCGAAGGCGTCGCGCAGCACGAGCTCGGCGCGTTTGCCGCGCGGGGAAAAGCCCCACTCGGCCTCTTGCGACATGTCGTCGGGGTCGGCGTACAGCCGCCACATGAAGAAGCCAGCGAACCACGGCTCATCCACGAACGCGGAGAGCAGCGCGCGATACGCTTCGGCCTGCGCCGCTTCGTTCGGGACCACGTGGCTCATCTTGTCGGGCCACTCCCACGGGCGAATCGCCGGGTTGTCGCGCGTGGTGTAACCGAATTCGTTGAAGAAGATCGGTCTCTGCCAAGACTCTGCCAGCTGCTCGAGCTTCTCGCGCACACCGCGACCGCCGGCCGCGAGCTCCGCGTAGCTTGCGCCATCTTTGTCCGCGAGCGGGAAGAACGCATTCAGCCCGATCACGTCGAGGTCGCCCAAGATCACGGTCTGCTCGATGTCGTCCCAATTGCCGGCGTAGGTGAGCAGACCCGGAAAGAGCGCACGCACGTCACGTAAAATCGGCATGAACGAAGCGGCGTGTGCCGTCGTCAACCAGCTGCGCAATTCGACGCCGAGCGAGAACATATCGGCGTGAGCGTCGCGCGCGACCTCGGCCCAGGTGAGCAAGAACGCGCGATAGTTGCGGCTCCACTCGGCCCACGCCGCATCCGTGCCCGGATCGAGCTCGCCGCGCCATTCGCCGCTCTCGACCCACAAGTGCGGCACGATCATCACGCGTAGCCCGCGCGCGTGCGCTTGTTGCACTGCACGCACAATCGCCCGGCGATTTTCGGCGAATGGCGCCTCGAAACTGAGCGAAATACCGGTGCCGTGCAGATCGTAGACGCGCGCGAAGGGCGTCAAGCTGACCCAATTGGCGCCCAAGCGCGTGGCTTCGCCGAGCGTGCGCTCGTAGGCCGCGCTGCCGTAACCTTTGTCTGGGTGCAGCGCGCTTTCGATCGGGCCGATGGTGACGCCGCGAATGGCGCCGAGGCCCGCGCTGGGCCATGCGTTCGCGCCCAGCGGGAGCGGCGACAGAGCGCGCTTGCCCGCGGCTGAGCCAGTGCCCACGCCCCCAAACAAACTCGCCGTGACGAGCGCGAGCAGGAGCGTGAGGCGACCGTTAGCCATAGAGCTTTTGAAACAAGGTCTGCAGCGCTTCGTCGGTGATGCTCGTGAGATCTGCGACGACCAGATCCGCGCCGTGCGCATACAGCTCGGCTTCGGGATAGCTGTGGCCGACGGCGATGCACGGCAACTGCGCGGACTTCGCCGCCTCGATGCCTGCCAGCGAATCTTCGATCACGAGCGCGCGCGCGGCGTCACGCGCGCCGATCAGCTGCGACAACGCTTCGATGCCGAGCAAGTAGCCGTGCGGATCGGGCTTGGAGGCGCGCGTGTCTTCCGCTGCGACGATGCGGACGATCAGCTCGCGCGTACCGAGCGCCACGAGCCCGAGCTCGATTTCGTCGCGCAGCGCGCCAGACACGATGCCCACCGGGCCCGCGGCGGCGCGGCGGCGAATCAGCGCGCTCGCGCCTTCGAACAGCGGCAATGAAGCCTCGGCGCGCGCGCGATAGAGCGGGCGCTTGGCCTCGACCAGCGCCGCGATGAACGCCGCATCGGCCGGCCTCCCGGCGTCGCGCAGGATCGCTTGGAACGCGCCAATATCGTCGAAGCCGAGGTACTTCTGCCAATATTCGGCCTCGGTGAGCGTGACACCGAGCGGCGCGAGCGCGTCTTGGAATGCGGCCAGGTGGACGGTCTCGTCGTTCGCGAGCACGCCGTTGTAGTCGAATAGGGTGGCGGGAAAAGTGGCGGGAAACACGGGCTATTTTACCGAGATATAGATCCCCCAAGGCTTCCTGCAGTGCGGTTGCATTGGGGGGCCGGCTGTGTCAGGTTCCGCGGCCGTAAAGGACCGAATGAGTCGTAACACATGAGTAAGGGCGATCTTCTCGAAATGGAGGGTGTCATTCAGGACGCTCTCGGCGGCGGCCAATACAACATCAAGGTCGACCAAGGTGGCGCCATCGTCCGCGCCCAGCTCTCCGGTCGTATGCGCCGTCATCACATTCGCGTGCTTCCGGGTGACCGCGTGCGCGTCGCTGTTTCGCCGTATGATTTGTCGCACGGTCTGATCGTTTACCGCGGCAAGTGAAGCTCTCCCCGCCGGGGATCTTGCCGCGCGTCCGAGCTCGCTCGGACTGGTACTTCTGCGGCGTTTGTTTTTTGGGGGCGCTCTCTTGCTCGCGGGCGCCAGAGCCAAGCGACCACGAGCGTCCCGCTTCGTCTGTCACGGCGTCGGCTGCGCGCGCGCTGCCCGACGCGGCCATGCCCGCGTTGCTCTATT
>DASYCL010000521.1:0-1606 GCA_036500245.1 Polyangiaceae bacterium
TCTTGAACACCGGCGCGTGCCTCGAGAGCTTGAATCGCCCTTTTTCGCGCGCTTGGACCGACGCCAAAGATTTTTCGAGCGACCCCGAGTTCATGGCGCGGCTCGATGAGTGGTGCACGAGCGGCAACATCCGCTACGGCACTGAAGAGATCCGTTATCATGCGCCGATTTCGACGCAGGCTTCCGCGCTCGCGCTCGACGTGGCGCGCGAAATCCGCGCGCGCCGCATCCTGACGCTCATGTTCGGCGATACCTCGATGGGCATGATCAACGGTTATTTCGGGCCGCGCTTGCTCAACAAGCACGGCTTCACCGAACACAAGATCGATCAGGCGTGGCTGATCGATCGCGGCAAGCGCGTCGATCCGAAACGCATCGACGACGCGTACGCGTTCGTCAAATCCAAAGGCCTCACCTTTCACCATCGCGAAGCGAAGGCCGAAGACTTCGACGACACCGCGAGCAAAGAACAGCTGCGCGACTACTTGGTCGCGCTGGATTTGATCGACGAGTTCAAGGCCGATTGCCTCGGTTGGCAATACCAGCTCGGCTTGATCCCACTGCGCCCGCCTTCCGATTTGGCGGAAGGGCTGCTGAATTCGAGCTGTCGCCCCGAATCGAATGGCGACACCATCGCGACCGCAACCGAAGCCGATCAAGGCAACGTGATGCCGATGGAAATGATGAAGCGGCTGCTCAAGAAAAAAGGCCTGCACCAAGCCGTCATGTTCCACGACGTGCGCTGGGGCGCAGAGCACCAAGGGCGCTTCTTGTGGGTGCTGCTCAACTCCGGCTCGTGCGGTGCGTACGCGTTCAACCATGATCCAGACACGCTCCAAGGCGCGCACTCGTATCGCCAGCCGTCGCTGTACTTCCCCACTCCGGGCGGCACCCTTGCGGGTGAGAGCTTGCCCGGCAAGATGACGTGGGCCCGTGCGTACATAAAAGCAGACGAGCTGTGGATGGATATCGGGCGCGGTGAGGTCGTGAAATTGCCGGAAAACGTGCGCGATCAGTGGTGGAACGGCACCACGCGCGAGTGGCCGTTCATGGCCGCGGACATGGGCATGTCGCGCGACACGCTGATGGCGCATTACCTCTCGAATCACGTCGCCGTCGCGTACGGCGATATTTTCGAAGAGATGGTCGCGCTCTCGCAAGAGCTCGGCTTCAAGATCCGCATCCTCGGTAAGGCCGCGGCGTGAACGCAGAGTTTTTTCTCGGGGTCGATGTCGGCACGGGCAGCGCTCGCGCCGGCATCTTCGATGCGGCCGGGCACATGCTCGGTGCCGCGAGCGAGCCGCTCGAGCTCTTTCGCCCGGCGGAAGACTTCGCAGAGCAATCCTCCGAGAATATTTGGGCTGCGTGCGGCGTCGCCGTGCGCGCTGCGCTCACGCAGGCGTCCCTGCGCGCGGATCAGATCGCGGGCCTTGCCTTCGATGCGACGTGCTCGCTCGTCGCGCTCGACGCGGGCGACGAACCGGTGAGCGTGAGCCCGACCGGTCGCGCCGAGCAAAACGTGATCGTGTGGCTGGACCATCGCGCGATCGCCGAGGCCGACGAGATCAACCGCACCGGTCATGAAGTGCTGAAATACGTCGGCGGC
>DASYCL010000522.1:0-5302 GCA_036500245.1 Polyangiaceae bacterium
CTTCACCTTTGCCTGTTTTAGCACGCTTTTGAGAGTCCCGATGGCGAGGTCGTCGCTCGGCTTTCCAGCGATGGTCACCAAGCCGGACTTTTGACCGTGCCTGGATTGACGGTGGGACCCGCGTTGTCGCACTTGTCTCCAGCCATCTGCTTCGATCAAAGCGATCAGCGCGTGAACCTTCACGATGAAGAGTCGGTCGAGAGCGCGGCGAATTTCCCGGAAACTTCGGCGTGACGAGCGAAGTGGACGCGCTGTCTGGTCCACGCTAGACCCGCAGCGACAAAACCATGGAAAAGAGTGGCGAAGACGCGCTGGTCGAAGCGCGCCGTAGCAAGGCCGAGCACTTGCGTGGGCGCGGGCAGAACCCGTTCGCGAACGATGCGACGGTTTCGGATCGCAGCCTCTTGCGCGAGCTGCGCGTGCTCTTCGCGCCAGCGTTGGCCGGCGCCGAAACCGAGCTTCGCTATGACGCGGCCCAGGTCGAGAGCATCGCCGAGGGCCGCGTGTTCCACGTGCTCGGGCGCTTGGTCGCGCGCCGCGGTTTCGGCAAAGCCTCGTTTTTGCGCCTGCGCGATTTGAGCGACGAACTCCAGCTCTTCGCCAAGCAAGACATCATGGGCGAAGGTTTCGCCGCGCTCGAAGACATCGACATTGCCGATCACATCGAAGCCAAGGGTCGCGCCATGGTCACGAAGACCGGCGAGCTCAGTTTGCAAGTGACCGAGCTGCGCTTGCTCACCAAGGCGCTCCGCCCGCTACCCGACAAATGGCACGGCCTGTCCGATGTCGACATTCGCTATCGCCGCCGCTACGTGGATTTGGTCGCGAACCCCGAAGTTGGCGTGGCCGTGCGCGCGCGTTCGATCATCGTGCAGGGATTGCGCGATTTCTTGGACTCGCAAGGCTTCCTCGAAGTCGAAACGCCGACGCTGCATTCGCTGATCGGCGGCGCTGCGGCGCGGCCGTTCAAAACGCACCACAACGCGCTCGATTTGGAACTCTACCTGCGCATCGCGCCCGAGCTCTATTTGAAGCGCTTGCTCGTCGGCGGGCTCGAGCGCGTCTACGAAATCGGGCGCTGCTACCGCAACGAAGGCATCAGTACGCGTCACAACCCCGAATTCACGATGCTCGAGTTCTATCAAGCGTACGCGACGTACGAGACCTTGATGGATCAAACCGAAAAACTGTTCCGCCACGTCGACTCGTTCTTGAAAGAGCGGCTCACGGCGCTCGGGCTCGGCGCACACTACGAGCGCTGGTTCGGTGCGCGCCCGTTTTCGCTGAGCGAGCCGTTCGCGCGTGTATCCATGAAAGACGCGGTCGCCGCCGCGCTCGCTCGCGCCGAGCTGCCGGCGGAAGTCGCAAAGCGGCTCGCCGAGATCGCGTTCGTGCTCGGGCCCGATGGCAAGCGCCTGCCGAGCGCGCTCGACGCAGAGGTCGAAGCGTGGAAGGCGCGCTCCGAACGCTCGAAGAACATCGATTGGGGGAACCTGCGCCGCGCGCTCACGCACTGTGCGTCCGACGGTGAGCGTTTGTTCGTCGCTTATGAATACTTGGCGGAGCCGTTTTTGCCGCACGATTATCGCAGCGCGAACGGCGAAAAGAGCTTGCCCGTGTTCATCACGGATTATCCGTTCGAGGTTTCGCCGCTCGCGCGCAAGAAAGATTCGGATCCGAGCTTGGTCGATCGCTTCGAGCTCTTCGTGCACGGTCGCGAGCTCTGCAATGCTTTCAGCGAGCTGAACGACCCGGACGACCAAGCCGCGCGCTTTCGCGCGCAGGTCGAGGCCAAAGCGCGCGGCGCCGAAGAGACGATGGACTACGACGAAGACTACGTGCTCGCGCTCGAGCACGGCATGCCGCCCGCCGCGGGTTTCGGCTTGGGCGTGGATCGCCTGGCGATGGCGCTCAGCGATCAGCCGTCGATCCGCGACGTGATCATCTTCCCGCTGCTGCGGCCCGAGTCGGCATGATCCTCGCCGCGCCAGCCACGAGCCGCCTGAGCGCCGTCACCGGCGCGCTGCTTCGAATTTGGTACGAGGGTGGGCTCGGCGGGCGCATCGCTGCGATTTGCGCCGTGGCCGGCCTGGCCATCGCGCTGATTTGGTATTTGGTTCGGCTCGCGTTGAAGCGAGGCGGCGGGAACCTCTTGCGCTGGCTCACGGGCGTGAACTTGGTGCTGTTCATCGGGCTCACGTTTCAAGTGTCGCGCTTGCCCGAGCTACGCGGCAGCGCGTTCGTCTTGTGGCACCAAGTCGTGCGCGTCAGCGCGGCGATCACGGGCACGGGCTTCGTGGTCTGCTTCATGATTTTGGCGGTGCCCTGGGTGATGGATCGCTTCGAGGGCCGCGGCTTCGTTTCGCTGGTCGCGGCGCGCCACGTGCGCGCGCAAAAGAGCGGGTTTTTGACGGTGATTTCCATCCTGTCGATTTCCGGCGTCGGCGTCAGCTCGTTTGCTCTCTGCGCGGTGGTCGCGATCATGGGCGGCTTCGGCGCGGACTTGAAGCACAAGATCCTCGGTAACAACGCGCACGTGAAAATCGAAGCCAAGCGCGTCGGCGGCTTCGATCATTGGAGCGACTTGCTCGAGCAAGTGCGGCTCGTCAAAGGCGTGCACGCCGCGACGCCGGTCGCTTCGGGCGAGGCGATGGCATCGAGCTCCTCGAACACCGCGGGCGTGATTTTGCGCGGCATCGACACGGTGACGATCGGCACCGTGATCGATCTGCTTCAAAACATCGAAGTCGGCAAATTCGCTTACCTAGATGATCCGAAGAAGCTCGCCAATTTGCCGCCGGACGAGCCGATCGGCATTGGCAGCGGCGGCGAGTACTATCTCAAAGGGCCGGACATCAAGCCGTACGTCTCGAAGCTCGATCCCGACGTGAGCGACGCGATCGTTCCGCCGGACACGCTGCCCGGCGTCGTGATCGGGCGCGAGCTCGCCAAATCCCTGCACGTCTACGTGGGCGACGATCTAACGCTCATCTCGCCGCTCGGCGATCTCGGGCCGATGGGGGTGTTGCCGCGCAGCCGCAAGTTCCGCGTCGCGGCCATCTTCTACAGCGGCATGTACGAGTACGACGCGAGCCACGCCTACGTGAAGCTCGACGCGGCGCAGGATTTCTTCGATTTGAAGCAGAACGTGACGGGGATCGAGCTCAAGCTCGACAACGCCGAGCGCGTGGCCGAAGTTCGCCCGGCGATCGAAGCCTTGGTCAAGGACCGCGACGACGTGCGCGTGCGCGACTGGAAAGAGCTGAACAAGAACCTATTCAGCGCGCTTCAGCTCGAGAAAATTGCGACCTTCATCATTCTCTCGCTCGCGATCTTGGTGGCGAGCTTTTGCATCATTTGCACGTTGCTCTTGATGGTGACCGAGAAGAGCAAAGAGATCGCGATCCTGAAGTCACTCGGCGCGAGCGACAACGCGATTCTGAAGATCTTCATGACTGAAGGCGTGATGATCGGCGGGATCGGCACGATCTTCGGGGTGACGACGGGCCTCGCGGTCACGCTCGGCCTCAAGTGGTTCGGTGTGCGGCTCGACCCGGACGTGTATTACGTCGATAAATTGCCGATCAACGTCGAATGGTCGGACTTCACGCTGGTCGCCCTCGCCGCACTCGTCATCACGACCCTTGCCACGATATATCCCGCCGTCGCGGCGAGCCGCTTGCGGCCGGTCGACGGCATCCGCTACGAATGAGGCTCAGTTGGCCGAAGCATTAGTCATCATCGAGGATTTGAAGAAGAGCTTCGAGCACATGGGCCGAACGCTCGACGTGCTGAAGGGCATCGATCTCAACATCTATGCCGGCCAAATCCTGGCCATCGTCGGGCCTTCCGGGGCCGGCAAGAGCACGCTCCTGCATTGCATGGGCACGCTCGACTTGCCGAGCTCGGGTCGCATTCGCTTGGGCGGCGAGGAGCTCACCACGATGAGCGGCTCGCGCCTCGCGGCGGTGCGCAATCGCGACATTGGGTTCGTGTTCCAATTCCATCACCTTTTGCCCGAGTTCACCGCGCTCGAGAACATCATGGTGCCGGGCTTGATTCAGGGCCGTTCGCGCCGCGAAATGCAGAAGCGCGCCGAGGCGCTGCTCGAGGAAGTCGGGCTCTCGGATCGCGCTTCGCATCGGCCGGGTGAGCTTTCGGGCGGCGAGCAGCAGCGCGTGGCCGTCGCGCGAGCGCTCGCGCTGGACCCGAAGCTCGTGCTTGCCGACGAACCCACGGGCAACCTCGACAGCGCCACGAGCGACGCGATTCACGACCTATTTTTCCAGATCAACCGCGAGCACGGCACGACCATCATCGTCGTGACCCACAACCCCGCGTTCGCGGAAAGCATGCCGCGCGTCGTGCGCATGCGCGACGGCCGCGTCGAGCTGGACGACGTGGGGCGCGCTCAGCGCGCTCCGTCGAAACCCGCGCTCGAAGCCGAAGCCTGACGCCGAAGGCTGGGACGGCGCGCGCCGTCACGCGTGACCATCAAAAACAAGGAGCTATGGAGCGCTTCTTTAGCCGGCGCGTGGACTCAGGGGAACATCTTGTCGAATTGCTGACTCATGAGGTCGGCAAAGCGGAGAAGACGCGGCCCCAAACCGCGCGTCGGATCGCTGAGGGCACGAGCGACTTGGAGGTGGCGATCGGGCCACTGAATGACTCCATTCATGTCCTCCCAAGGATACTCGAGTTGCGGTGCGTGAGCAGCGGCGATCTGTGGATGAGCGGCCTCGAGCTCGAACACGATTCGGAGAACATCCTCCCAGACTTTGGAGCCGCCGAGGAGAGCAAAGATCGGTGGTTGGTGCCGGAGAAATAGGATCATTTTTGATGCAGCGCGGTGGCTCGAACGCACGTTCGCAAGTGAAACTATTCCCTGGCGAAGGAGCGCTGCCTTCGCAAATTTCTCGAATACCATTTGCCACAGCATCGCTGCCGTCGACGGCGAAGCAGTACCTATCGCCTTCGCCCCCAGGAGATCCGCGCGTGCTTGTTCGAGATACCCGGATGCCCAATCACGGTCGAGCGCCACTTCTAGACGACCTTCTTGAGCTTCGCTTTCTCCCAACCCACCGGGAGCTCGAGCTCACCGCGTTCCACTGCGCTCCATTCAGCGGGGCTAAGCAGGACGACCACCGAGGGATACGGTACGCCTTGGTCGGGGTGTTCGCCGAAACGGAAAGGCAGAACCTCACCTGGGCCAGCATTCCCGAGCGAGCCCGAAACTTCGACGAGCCGCACTTCATCGACTACGCCTTCGACAAAATACACGTCTGTCGTGTTGGGATCGTCC
>DASYCL010000523.1:0-4819 GCA_036500245.1 Polyangiaceae bacterium
ACGGCTTCGACGCGCTGTCCCGTCGGATTCCGGACGCGAATGTTGTAGCGCTGTCCGGCTTCGCCCAAGAGGTAAGTGCGCCCGCTTTGACGAAACGTGGGTAGGGCATTGCCGCTCTCGTCTTCGATCGTCAACGAATACGGCGGCGCAGGCGGCTGGTACGGATGCCCGAGCGGCGGACGCGCATCTGCGCGATTCCCGCAAGCGAGCACGAGCGCGCCGATCGCGAACAGCGGAGACAGGTAGCGAAGTGTGCGCGAAATCAAGCAAATCCTCCCAAATTCTGGCGGGTTATTGCCGATACGCCCGAGAGCGCGGAAAGATCTTCGAGCAGCGCGAATTCGTGCACCGGGCCTAATGCGTCCGCGCGAGCGCAATCAGTCCGAGCAGAATGAACCCGAGCCCGATCGCTAGGACGGCGATCAACAACGCAAGGCCGCGCTGCGGCGCGACGCGCTTCACCAACTCCCCCTCCAAATTCTCTTGCAAGTGACGCGCGATGTCGCGGCCGGCCGCGCGCACACGAAACACCAACAAGACGGCACTGAGCGCCAAGGCCAGCGCCACGAAACCCGCGGTGAGCCAGCGCACGAGCGAGCGGCGCGCTTGTTCGCGCGCGAACACGCCCGGCAAACCGTCGAGCAGCCGCGCTTCGCGCACGTCGAAGGTTTGCGCCGGCTCGGCGTCGGGATCGAGCGGCCACCCGATCGCGGCGATGCTATTTTCATCGACGTCGCTCGAGACCACGAGCCAAGCCGGATGCGGCACGTCGCCGAGCTCGAAGGTCGCCACTGAATAGCCGCGCTTGTCTTGAGCGAGCGTGAGCACGCCACCCTTCACTCGCTGGTGCTCGCTGACGAGCGAGAAGTAGGCCTCGCTGCGCGGCACCGAATTTTCGACCGTGATCCCGCTGCCGCGTGCGAGCACGTGAAATCCGCCCGGCACGATCAGCACCCCGCTGTCGATCATGCCGATTTCACCCGCGACGCTCTGCGCGTCGACGTGCAGCGTCGGATTCAAATCGCGGGCTTCGAAGTTCACGCGGGCGATGCCGTGCGCGTCGCTGAGCAAATTCTCGGCGCCGCTCACGGTCGCGCCGTCCGCGTGGAGCGTCAATTTCACACCGCTCGCCGCCACTCCCGCGCGCTCGACGCGAATCAACAGCGGATCGCTCTCGCCCGTCACGAACGCGCCGCGCTCGGGCGCGATGCTCACGATCAGCGCATCGTGCGCTGGTCCGCGCGTCCAACCGCCACGCCGGCGTGCGTGCGCGGCCCAGCGCTCGCTGTCGAGCTCGACGCGCCCGCTCGCGAGCACGCCGCCGAACGCGTCGCGCACCTCGACTGCGAGCGGGCCGTGATTCGCCGCGGCGAGCGCGAGCGCGACTTCGGCCACGCCATTTTGCGCGTGCTCGACGCGAGCCGTCACCGTTTCGCGCGAGGTCGTCGCGCGCACGCTGAGCGGCCCAGGCCACGCCGCAGACTCGCTCTCGCCGTCGCGCGTCACGCAGACGACGCGCAGCGCGAGCCGTGAGACCCCCTCGGTCGGACCGCCGTAAATGCGCACACCCGTGATCGTCCGCGGCACGCCCGCGAAGAGCATCGAATAGAGAACGACCAAAACCGTCACCAACGGCAAGGCCAAAGACCAGGCGCGACTCACGAACTTTACCTTCCTCGAGATGATGCTACCGTCCCCGGCGCAAAACATGGCGGATGTGAAGAAAGCCAAGACGAAAAAAGCAGCTCAGCAGAAGCGCGTGCGCAAAGAACGGCGCTTTCAGCCCGAGCCGACCTACGCTTCGCGCCTCTCGATCGGCGGCGGCATGGCCGGCGCGCTCGGCCTCGGCGCGGGCGTCTACAGCCAATGGATCAGCGAGAACCCGCGGGCGATCGCGCCCTACTTGTTCGGCGCGGGCGCAGTCGTGCTCGGTGCGGCGCTCTGGTTCGGTGATGCCGGCGCGTTGCCCCAGCGCGTCGGGGACGCGGGCATCGCGATCGAAAAAGGCAACGAGCTCATGCGCCTCCCGTGGTGCGACATCGAGCGCGTGTCCAGCGAACGCGGCGAGCTGATCGCCAAAGGCAAAGAGCTCACGCTCAGCATCCCGATCGCCGCGCACCGCTTGGCCGTCGCGTGGATCCTGAGTGAAGGCACGAAACGCGTGCCCGAGGCAATGGACGTCAAACGCTCGAGCGTCGAAGCGCTACCCGAAATCAAAGACGCCGACGGCGAATTCGTCACGATCGAAGGCCTCCAAATCACCGGCCGCCACTGCGCCGCCAGCGACAAACCGATCTCCTTCGAACGCGACGCGCGGCTCTGCCCCGTCTGCGGCCAAGTCTACCTAAAAGACCAAGTGCCGAAAAAATGCGTCACGTGCGAAAACGAACTCGGCGCGAGAGCGATCGAGGTTTGATGTCATTCAGATTTAGGCGACGGGCGCCTGCTCGGTCAGTTCTAACGTGGCCGCCCCTTAGTCGCGCGCAGAGATCCAGGAACGCTTAGCGGAGTTTTTGGGGCCTGCGCGGAAACGGGCGCGCACGCTCGTCGCGCGCGCCGCTCGGTCTCGAACACACAACTTTTGCGTCAGCGCAGCCGCGCCTGCCCGTCGGAACAACGACACGCGAAGCGACTCACGGCACGACAATCACCGCGCGTTCCGCGCGACAACTGTAGTAACCGGGATGCCAATCGCCGTAGCGATCGTGGTGACCACGGATCCAAACGCCACCCGCGCAGCGCGGCGGAGGCGGCGGTGCGTCGGCTTCGACGGAACAGCCATTCAAAGCGAAGAGCGTCGCGGAGATGCCTAGGAAAAGCGCAAAAACTCGGGCAAATTGCGGTTCCTAGTCATATCACCGGCTCAGCAACTTCGCTGCCAGCCACGAGCAGCACCAGAGCCGCAAACATTCCAACGCTTGCGCGCGGTCGGCGTAGCGCGACGCCTCGTCGGGACAAGAAGCCCAAACCGGTTCCAGTTGACATCCTAGCTCGCGACCCCTAGCGTCCCGCAACTCAAAGGGAGGTGGAACGTGGGATTTCTGCGTATGTCGGGGTTGTTGTGTGTCGCTTTCGCGCTCGCAGGCTGTAGCTCGACGCCAATCAACGGGGATGAGCATGTCGCGAGCACTGCGCAGCGCTTGGTGGTGCCGAGCGTTACGGTGTCCTTGGCATTTCCCCCGGAAGTGCTGAGCAACAGCCTCGTTACGGCACGCACGGACATCGCGGTGCAAGATCGAGCGACGCTAGTCGACGGAAGCAGCGGCTACGCTTCGGCGGTGAACCTCGGCACCGGGCAGGCCATGCTCGGCGCCTCGGCCAAGCTCGGCTCCCTCTGGAGCATCGGGCCGGTGCAGCTCAATTCGTCATCGACTGCGTTCGGCAACGTGACGAGCGCCTCGAGCATCACCCTTCAGGCCGGTGCGCGAATCCTAGGAAAATCGACTCAGCACGCGGCCTTGGCCCCGCCAGCCGAAGCGCTGTTCGGGGTCGTGTTTCCGCCGTTCACGAGCGGCGATCTGACCGTACCGAACGACAGCTTCGTGACGGGATCCCCGAATCGCTACGGCAACGTCATCGTGCGCGCGCGTTCGACGCTGACGATCCCCGCGGGTAGCTACTATTTCGACTCGCTCTTGGTCGAACCGCAAGCCACGCTCGTGGCCGATGATTCACTCGGCCCGGTGTTCGTATACGTGCGTTCCGCGCTCACGCTGCGTGGCACTGTGCGCGGCCTGGAGTCGACGGTCCCCGAACTCTTGCTCGCCGATTTCGGATCGGGCTCGATCGAGTTGAGCGGCCCGTTTCAAGGAACCTTGATCGCGCGCGACGCGCTGCTCAACTTCAGCTCACAGCAAGTTCACTCCGGCGCATTCTACGCCAACCACGTCACGGTCGGCCCCGACACGAAGCTGACGCTCGCACCGTTCCTGAAAACTCGCTTCACCGATGCAGGCGGAACACCAATTGGGCAGTGTTCGAATCGAGCCAGCAACGCAGGAACGCACCGCACCGTGTGCCTGGGTGCGCGCACCGACGGCACTGCCACACTCGAAATGTACGTGGACGGAGTTTTGACGCCGAGCACGACCGGTGATTGCGTCGATGCCGTCGTGAAAGAGCCGAGCACGGAGGTGCGCGCCTTCGAGCTCAATCAAGGCGGGGCGGTGCTGCACTCGGACTTGGTCCTGCTCACGACGCCCGCCCACGCTGATCGTTGTCCCCTCTATTCGAAGATGATCCTCGGCACGCGCGACGACGACATTCTGACCGGCACTAGCGAGGCGGAGTACATCTCCGGCGGGCCGGGCAACGACCTGATCTCCGGCAATGGGGGCGAAGACGTTTTGGTCGGCGGTGCCGGCAGCGACGTATTTGCGTTCCTGGATCAAATTCCGGTCAAGATCGGCGTCGCTTGGCTCGTTAACGACTCGAGCGACAAGGTGCAGCTCGACTTCACGCCGGGCAACATGAGCGGGTTGTTCCCGCGCACGACGGCGCCCGTCAGCCCGAGCAGCGTTGCGCTCGCGCACCGCCGCTTCCAAAGCCTCGGCTTCGGCGCGACCGCCTCGGATTTCACGGCGGCGCTCGGGGCCCCGGTCACGCCAAACTCGCTGCAAGCGTTGTCAATTCGCCCGGCAGCCACGCAAGCGCCGATCCAGGTGCAGTTCAGCTCCGTGACTGGCAGCGTCGTGAACGGCGTTACCGAGTACAACACCAGCTCCCCATCGAGCGGTGTGCTGCGCTACGTGCTGGCCGTGCAGCAAACGGTGACGCCGGCCAATACGGCCCTCAAGTGCGGAGGAACCCTCGGGAGCTG
>DASYCL010000524.1:0-13623 GCA_036500245.1 Polyangiaceae bacterium
AAAGCGCCAAGCCGTGGTCGCGCTCGAGACCTTTTTGATGCGCGAGCCGAACGCGAGCGACAAGGATCAGATCCAGCGCCGAATCGAAGTCTTGAAGAAGCAGATTGCGTCGGAAAAGGCCGCACCGCCGAACACGGCCGCGACACCTCTCACGCCGACCACGCCTCCGCCGAACGAGTCCTTGCCCGCGCAGCAACCGACGCCTTCGCCAGCCGATCACGCTCAGGGCAAGCGCCCGATTTTGCCGTTGATCGTGACTGGAGTCGGCGGTGTGGTGCTGATCGTCGGGGTGGTCGTCTATGCGAAGGGCGCGAAAGACACCAAGGATTTCGAAAGCCAATGCCCGAACCGCGTCTGCGACACGACCAAGCAGGGCTACCAAGATCTGATCGACGGCGGCAACAGCGCGCGTAGCCGCGAAATCACCGGTGGCGTCGTGGCCGGCATCGGTGCCGCGACGGTCGCCGGTGGTTTGATTTGGTATTTTCTCTCTCCGCGCAGCGGCGGCGCCGCGACGACGGCGAGCGCCGGCACGCTCCGTCATCCGCTCCTGATGCCAGCGGTGTCACCTGGTTTCAGCGGGTTGTCATTGAGCGGGGCTTTCTGAGTGTCTGAAGCGTGGTCCTGAGCTGAAGTTTTGTTGCCACAGCTTTGGATTTTTTGGCGCTGCGCGAGCGCAGCCTTTGGCCGCTCACGCGACGAGTAACGCTCCTTTCGCGGCATCTCCTCAGATCTCGGCGCGCGGTCGCGCCCGATATGGCCCGGGCTCGCCCGCCCGGAAATAAAACAAAGCAGCAGACCCGCCGGGATGATCACGGTTTTGGAAAGCAGGGCGGCCACGTTAAAACTGACCGAACAGGCGCCAGCCGCGTCACTGGTGGCGCGAGCGGCCGAGCGCAACGAAGCGCGCAGCGCCCCAAAAATCTCAAGCTCTGACAACAGCCAGAAGCCCCCAAACAACCCCTCAGCACACCACAAGTCACCGCCTAGGCGACGGAGTACCCCAAGTCGACCGCACAGGCGCTCGCGGCTTGTCGTCGTCATCATCTTCGTCCGCGTGGTGGCGCGCGGATTCGACGCCAGCGTCGGCTGATGTGGAAGCTACGGCAGAGACGCCCGCGTAGTGAAAGCCGACCGGATCGGGTTGCAGTGGCGGCGGCGTTTCACTCGATGAGCCGCCGCAAGCGCAGAGCGCGAAGGCAAACACAATTCCTAACACTCCGCGCGCGACCATCGCGAGCGCTCTAACACATCGCAGCGCGGCGCGAACAGATCGTTCGCTTGAATTGTGCTGCCGAGCGCGACGCGTCTGCTAGTTTTTGGAAGGAGTGGGGAAGATGAAGGAAATCGATGAAATTCAGGCACTTGGTGCTGGCTTTTCCGGCCCTGCTCACGCTCGCTTCGCTCGGCTGTAGCGCGACCACGAATCCGAGCGGCAGCGCCAGCGATTGCGCGAACAATCCGATCACTCCGACCTGCAACGCGCTCGACTATTCGAGCCTCGGCACCGACACGGTGCACTTCAAAGACGACATCTTCAGCGCGATCATTCGGCCCACTTGCAACACGAGCGCGTGTCACGGCGTCACGCTGCAAAACGAAAACGCTACCTATCCCGCCGCAGGACTCTACCTCGGCCCGAACACATCGGACACGAGCACGACCGTCGACGCGACGTTGCTCGCCGAGATCACCGGTGAGCTCTACGGCCCATCCCACACCGCGCCGAGCCTGAACATCGTCAAGCCGATGGACCCGGCGAACAGCTTTTTGATGCTCAAGCTCACCGGCTGTGAGAATTCTCAGAACCTGAGCTGCATGGTGCAATCGCTGACCCTGTCGGAAACGAAAACCGGCTGCGGCGACCCAATGCCTCCGAGCTGCGACGCGCAGATGTCCGACCTCGAGCTGACGAGCGCACAGATTCAGACATTTGCGCGTTGGATTGCTCAAGGAGCCCAAAACAATTAGCGTCCGCTTCGTGGTCCAACTGCGAGCGCGTTCGTGATCGGCCGGTTGCGCGGGCAAGTGCTCGCCGATGAAGCAACCGGCGCCGTCGTGCTCGACGTGCACGGCGTCGGCTACGAGCTCTCGACGCCGGTCGGCACGCTCGGCCGCGCGCGCGAGACGGGCAGCGTCGAAGTCGAGCTCTGGGTCCACACCCACGTGCGCGAGGACGCGCTCGACCTGTTTGGCTTCGCGAACGAGACCGAGCGCCGAGTTTTTCGTTTACTGCTCGGGGTGCCCAACGTCGGGCCGAAGACAGCGCTCGGGCTGCTCAGCGCGCTCAGCGTCGAGGACCTGGCCCGCGCAGTCGAGCGCAGTGACCACGTGCGGCTCGGTAAGGTTCCTGGCATCGGCAAGAAGACGGCCGAACGGCTGGTTTTGGAATTGAAGGAAAAGCTGCGCGGCCTGGAAAGCGCAGCGCCGGCGCCTTCGGCCGAGAGTCTGGGCAACGAAGCGACGCGCCTACTCAGCGCGCTGGTCAACATGGGCTACAGGCCGAGCGAAGCGGAGCGCGCCGTATCGGCCCTCGGTCCGAAGCTCGAAACCGAACCACTCGGTGACTTGCTGCGGCAAGCACTTGCGAAGCTCACGCCATGAAGCTCACGCCATAAGGAACGCCCGAGCTCTTGACCGTGGCAGGGGGGCGTGGCTAATCTCGCGCGCTTACGAGGGAATTTCGTGCGCGCTCGCGAGCTCGGTCCGCTCTCTGGAGGACACCTGTGATCACGTGTTTGAAGTGCGGTAAAGAGAATCAGGACCATTACAAGTTTTGCTTGGGCTGCGGAGCTGAGCTCCCGCGTGCAGCCGCAGCGAAACCCTTTACGGCAGCGACGCCGCCTCAAGGCGTTCCCGCGATGGCGGCGCCGATGCCGGCACCCGCCCCGGCGCCGATGCCGATGTCTGCGGCGCCGCAGCCCGCACCAGCACCGGTCGCATCTGCGCGCCCCTCGGCTGCAGCGCCCGCAGCCTCGGGTGGCACCGTCACCTGTCCGCAGTGCGGGCACGTGAACGGCACGAACAATCGCTTCTGCGCTTCCTGCGGTTACAATTTGGGCGCGCTCGCCGGGAGTCCTTCGGCGGCACCCGCCGCCGCAGCCGCGCCTGTCGCGGCAGGCGGGCAATCCGTCGTGCTGACTGCGCTGCGCGCGGACGGCAGTGAGGCCGGCACGTACCGCTTGCCGGACGCCGCCGTGATCACGCTCGGCCGCGATACGGGCTCGATTTTCGCCGGCGACAGTTATCTCTCGCCGCGCCACGCCACCTTCACGCGGCGCGGCAACGCGCTCTTCATCAAAGACGAAGACTCGCTGAACGGCGTGTATTTGAAGTTGCGGCCGAACGAGCCGTGCTTGCTCGAGTTCGGCGATCTGTTCCGCATCGGGCAAGAAATCATTCGCCTCGAAGAGCTCAAGGGTCAGGGCAAATCGCCGGACAACGTCGAGCGCTTCGGCAGCCCCGCGAAGGGCTACATCGGTCGGCTCGCGCTCGTGATCGGCCGCGACACGACGGGCAACGCGTTCCCCATCCCCGAGCGCGGCGTGCATTGCGGTCGCGAACGCGGCGACATCTTGTTCTCCGAAGACGGCTATGTCTCCGGCCTCCACTGCAGCATCGCCAAAGCCAAAGACGGTAAAATTTACCTGACCGATGTCGGCAGCTCGAACGGCACCTTCGTGCGCTTGCGCGCCGAACATCAGGTCGGCGCGACCGACATCTTGCTGATGGGCCAGCAGCTGTTCCGGATCGACTACTGATCGCGGCATGACCACGCCGCGCACCATTCGGGTGGTGGCTGCCGTGATCGAGCACGGCGGGCGCTACCTGATCACGCAGCGGCGGCCGAGCGCGGTCTTGCCGCTCTTGTGGGAATTTCCCGGCGGTCGCGTCGAAGACGACGAGAGCGATGCCGCGGCGCTGAAGCGCGAAGTCGGTTTTCGTTTGGGCGTGTCGGTACAAGCCGGCAAATTAATGAGCTTCGTCAGCCATCCGTACGAACGTTACGTGGTCGAGCTCTACCTCTACGAAGGGCGCCTGATCGAAGGCGAGCCGAGCCCGGTCAACGTGCACGACTTTCGCTGGGTGAAGAGCAGCGAATTCGACGCCTATGATTTCACGCCCGCCGACGAAGCCTCGATGACGACGCTGCTCGGGCTCTGAAGCTAGAGCCTCCGCGCACGCAACTCGACGCGGGCGCGCGCCGATCGGCGTGCGATGCGATTTGGGATTTGGGGGGGTGCACTCTGCGCGACGCTGCTCGACGTACTCGCGCCGCGGCGCTGCGTAGTCTGCGAAGCACTCGACCCCAAAGCGAATGGCTATTGCTCCGAGTGCGACGAGCCCGAACCCTTGCTCGACGTCGCGCTGCACATCGACGGCGTGCCGGTGTTCGCCGGCACTCGTTACGCCGAACCGGTCGCGTCGATCATTCAACGCTTCAAGTATCGGGACTCACCCGAATTGTGCCGCGCGCTCGCCTCGCTCTCGCTGCGCGGGATCGAGCTACTCGGAATCGAGCCGGAGCACGTGTGGGTGCCGGTGCCACTTCATCCGCTCCGGCTAGCCGAACGCGGCTATAACCAAGCCGCGCTGCTCGCGCGCGAGCTCGCGCGCGCGGCGCATGGCCGCGTCGATGCGCGCCGGCTCGAGCGCGTGCGACACACCGAGCAGCAGGCCAAACGCGATCGCAAAGGCCGAGCCGAGAACATCGCGGACGCGTTTCGGGCCCGAGAATCGCGGCGAAACCGCCAGGCGATCGTGCTCGTGGACGACGTCGTCACGACCGGAGCCACGCTCGGCGCCTGCGTCCGCGCACTCCGCTCCGCGGGCGACGAAGTCGTCGGCTGCGTGGCCGTCGCATTCACCGATCAACGCCGCTGAATGGCGCCACGCGCGGCCGGCGGACACGCGCGAGATTGTGGCTCATGCGGTGGTAATTCTGGGCATAATCGACGAGTCTGTGCTCTGGACCTCGCATTGGCCGAATCCGCGGATGACCGAGTTCACTGGCTTGCAAGCGACGGCAAGCGTGTGTCGGGGAGCGAGCGCGATCTGCGCGCTCTGCTCAGCGGCGGTTCTGTATCCGCGAAGACACTCGTGTGGCGGCCGGGCTGGGCCGAGTGGCTGCCCGCCAATCGCGTCGCCGAGCTCGCCGACGCAGTCCCCGAAGCGAGCCGCGAGAGCGCGCTCAAGCCCCGGCGCGATCCGAACATGCACAACGCGCCGACCGCGCCCGGCGAGCGCACGCCAGTGAAGGCGCAAGCCGCGCCGCTCCCGCCCAAAGCGAGCGTGCCGGCCGCACGCAGCTCGCTGCCCGTCCAACGCTCGCAGCCGCCGCCTCCACCGATTCGCGCCAAGCCGAGCGCGCCGCCGCCGCCTGCGCCGCTTCAGGCAGCAGTGCCGGCACCGCCCGCGAACGCCGCGCTCGTCCCGGCACCGAATCCGAATCCCGCGCCGCCGAGTGCGCTGGCTGCGCAAGCACCTGCATCGGGCGGATTGCCGCCGCTCGCGCCGATCATTCCCGGTCAGCGACGCGAACCGAAGCCGTCAGTGCCGGAAGCCCAAGAAGCCGGGCGCGACACGCTCGCGCCGAGCAGCTTCGGCACGATTGGCGCGCCGCGACGCGCTCAGCCCGCAGCAACCGTGGTGCGGCGCGACGCGGTGACGCCCGTCGCGCGCGGCCGTTCACCGCTCCCGACGCTGACCGAAGAAGGCACCGTGCCGTCGGCGACCGCGACGCTCAGGCCGCCCGGCGCAGTGCCGCCGCCCGCTCGAGGCGTGCCCGCCGTGCCCGCGCTCGATCCATCCTTTTCATTCGAAAAGCGCAGCGCAGTGGTGACGCCAATCCCCTCTGCCGGACCAACGACCACGCCGATCTCGGCCACGCCAGCTCCGGCGCTCACGCCTTCGATCAACGACCCGGCACGCTCGGCGAACGCGTTGCCGCCGGTCGTGAACAAGGCGCTCTTGCAAGCGAGCGCGCAAGGTCCAGCCTCGCAAGCGCCGCCCTCGATCGAGCCCCCGCTCGATTCGACGCTCGAAGTGATGCCGACGGTGCCGCCCGAAGCCCGCCGTACTCCGGTCGAGCCATTGATCGCGGCGCGTGCTCCACTCAACTCAGCGAGTGAAGACGTGCTGGCGCGCGCGCTTTCGCGGCATTCGCTGGTGAAAATCGGGCGCTTTGCGGTCGACAGCCGCACGGTGGTGATGGCGCTGTCGGCGCTGTGCGGCGCGCTCGTGGTGGCGCTCATCGCGGTGTATCTGACGCGCAATCATGGCAGCGAAGTTGCGCCCGCAACGTCGGCGAGTGCGATGGCGAGCGCTCCGCTCGCGCGGGCGCCAACTCCAGGCTGTCGCGTCGTGATGCCGGCGGCACTGATCGCGGCGAACGTCGAGCGCAGCGTGCCGCCTGCGGCGACCCAAGTCGGCTCGGAGAAGGCGCTCGCGCTCGGCTTTGCGGCGACCAAGACGAAAGGCGTCGGACTGCGCTTGAATCCCGACACGCTCGACGCCGCACCCGCGTTCGAAGAAGAGGGCAAAGATGCGGTGCGCGGCGTCGTGCCGCTCACGCGCTCTGGCTCGCTCACATTCTTCGTCGATCGCGATGACAGCGCGCTGCACTCTGCGCACACGATCGACGAAATTCCGCCGTTCACGCTCGGCGTGAGCGACGCGGGCTTCTCGCGCGTGGTCGCGGGCAGCTCGAGTTTGATTTGGCCGCTCGATCCGGGCGCGAAAATCACTGAGCCGCGCACCGCCGCGGTCGGCGCATTCGGTTACGGCGTGACGTTCCGGCGCGGCGGGCAATCCGGCGCCGTACTGCTTGGCTTCGTCGGCAGTGATGGCGCGAAAAAATCCGAGCTGATGCCGATCCCAGACGCGCCGAAGCTGCTCGGCACGCCCGTAGTCGCGGGCAACGCCGCGGGCGCGCTCGTGGCGTTCGCCGGGCGCAACGCGCCGGAGGGCGCATGGAAGGTGTTCGTGTCGCTGACCAAGCCGGGCGCCGCGCCGAGTCCGGCGCGTGAGCTCGTCTCCGGGATTGGCGGCGGCGCCATTTCGCCGACCCTTTCCGCGCTCGCTCCGGATCGCTGGCTGGTGCAGTGGACCGAAGGTGTGTCGGGGCAGTATCAAGTGCGCGTGCAGAGCTTCAGCGCCGACTTGAGTCCGCTCGGCAGCCCCGCGCTCGTCTCGCCGAAAGGCGCGAACGCTGGCCAAGGCGCGCTCGCCGCCTTCGCGGGCGGCGCGACCACGCTATTCATCCTCACGACCGCAGGCCACGACGAGCTATGGGGAGCTACGCTGTCATGCCAGTGATTTCGCGCTCGCAATCGAAGATCGGTATTTCGCTCGCGCTCTCGTGCGGCCTCGCGCTCGGCGCATGCGCGCTATTGCCCGCTTGCGCGGCCTTCGGCCTGGGCGGGCCGTCGATGGTCGCGCAGGGCAAATATTATTCGTCCGGCAACGCGCAGTACGACCAATTCTTCATCCAGCTCTACCAGCTGCAAGTCGAGATGGCGGATGCGCCGCGCGTGCCGGACGGCGAACGACAGAACCTAGCGCAAGCGCTCGAGCTATCGCCGGAAACGCCTGCGGATGGCGTCAGCGCGCGCATCCATGAAGAAGCGCAAAAGCTCGCGCATGGCGGCGTGCGCATGCGACTCGAGCAAAACCCGTCGCTCGACAAACCCGAAGCCGCCAGCGCGACGATCCGCGCCACGACGCGCCCGAAAGACGACGCGGCTGCCGCGCTGATCACGCACATCGAAACTTCGGCCACGAATCTTTTGCGCAACGTGAGCCAAATGAAAGCGGCCGAGGTCGAGCTCGGCAAGCTCGAGGTAGACGAGATCAACCTCGACGCGGAGGTGCCGAACGTATTTTCCAAAGCGCACGTCGGCAAACAGAGCGAAGTGAAGCAAAACCTCGCGGACAGCCAAAAACTCATCACGCTGATGAAAGCGCGCGGCCAAGAAGTGATGGCAGAAAGCGAGGAACTGCTCGCCGCGATCGCAAAAGCGGTGAACACCGACGACGGCGCGCTGAGTGCGCCACCACCCGAACCCGTGCCCGCGCCAACGAACGACGAAAACAAAAAGCCGAAACCGCACGCCAAGCCGCACGCAGCCGCAGCCGCGACGCCCACTGCCGCAGCTGCGCCCAAGCCGAAACCCGAATCAAAGCCAAGAGCCGGCGGCGACGACGACACCCCGCCAAAGCCCGCAGCGCCGTCAAAGCCAGCCCCGCCGCCCAAAGACTTCGAGCCCTGAGCTAAAAAGAATTTGGGTTCAGCGCGGCCGCCGCGCCACGCACTGGTAGCCCGCGGTGCGACCTTGACGGAGGGAGATTCACCGCCAAGGCGCCAAAATCCGCGGAGATCGCCAACCCGATTTGGGTTGCTCGTTTCATCCAGCAACGACGTGCAAACGGCACCTTGTCCGCGCAGTTCGCACGCGCGGTTTCGCGACGCGACTCAACGCGGGTTCGAACATCGCGTGCCGCATCGCCCCAGGCTAACCCCCAAAAAAACTCGGCGAGCTCCGCCCCTCGGCGCCTTGGCGGTGAATCTCCAGTCTCGAGTCTCTACTCGACGCCTTTGATTGCCGGCAAAAAGCGTTCGGGCGGCACGAAGTCGTTGAAGCGGACGGCTTCTTTGCCGTGCGAGTCGAGCACGACGACGGTGGGTAAGCCGCGCACTTTGAAGGAAGCGAGCGTGGCCACGATTTTGGGATCGTCGTCTTCGGAGGCGTCGACCTTGGCGTTCACGAAGCGCGACATTTCGCTCGCGACGTCCGGCGAGGCGAAGGTCACTTTGTCGAGCTCTTTGCAGGCCGTGCACCAGCGCGCGCCGAAATCGACGAGCAAGGGCCGGCTTTCACGCTGGGCGCGGCTCTGCGCCACTTCGAGCTGGTGCTCCCAGGATACGATTTCTTTCGGTTTCAGCGCGCCTTCGATGCTCAAAAACAGGCCCGCGCTGACGCAGGCGATGCCGAGGCCTTTGGCGATTTTCACGCCCACGCCGGGCTCGCTAAATTCGCGGTGGACGGCGCCGAGCAGCACACCGAACACGACGAGCGCGAGCATTGCACCGAAGAACGCGGCCGAGACATGCGCCGCGCGCGTGAGCGACGGCGCGACTCCGGCTGCGTAATACAACGCGGCAACGACGAGCACGATGCCGAGGATCGATTTGACGTGCACCATCCAGCGACCGCTCTTCGGCAATTGCACGGCAAAGGTGCCGACCACGAAGAAGGGCATGCCCAGCCCGACGCCGAATGCCGTCATCGCCGCGACGCCCAAAGACGAGCTCCGAGTTTTGGCGATGAACGCCAAGATTCCGGTGAGCACCGGGCCAGTGCATGGCGTCGCGATCAAGCCGCAGGCGGCGCCGAGCAAGAACGCGCCTTTGTAACCAATGCCGCCGAGCTCGGCCAGCTTGTTGGTGATGGCCGCGGGCAACGCGAATTCGAACGCGCCGAACATCGCGCTGGCGAGCGCAAGGAAGAGCGCGACCATGCCCAGCACGAGCCAGCGATTTTGCATCACCGCGCCGAAGATCATGCCGCTTTGCCCGGCGATGACCCCGAGCGGAACGAGCATCGCGACGATGCCGAGCACGAACGCGAGCGACAAAGACGCACCCTGCCAGCGGCTTTTGGCTTGCGCGGCACCGAACACGCTGACCGTGATCGCGACCATCGGGTAAACGCAGGGCGTGAGGCTGGCCAAGAAACCACCCGCGAACGCGGCGAGTGCGGCGTAAAGCGGACCTTTGCCGAGCGCCTGCGTGAACGCGTCGCTGGCTTCCGGCGCGGCGTGCGCGAGGCTCGACGCGAACGAGCAAACGAGCGCCGCGCCGAGCGCGATGCCGAGCCGAGCATTCGAGGAACGGAGAAACTTCACGATCAAGGTACCGCCGAGGCCGGAGCCAGGTTTCGGAATTACGCCGCGCCTTGCTGTTTTGTGCGCATGGCGCGGATCAGGCGGCGAGCGTGCGCGATTTCGGCGGACAATGCCACCTCGAGCGCGACGCGACCACCGGTCGTACGCTTGATGAACAGGCGCAAATATTGGCGCGCGGCGGCAAAATCGCCTTCGACATAGGCCAATTCGCCGAGCACGAACTGGCCGTAACCTTGGCCGCACGGCGCCTCGGCGAGCCGCTCGCGCAGTTCCGCCAAGTCGGCGCTCGATTCACCGGCCGCGCGCCGCGCGAGCGCGACTTGCGCGAGGTAAAGTGGCTTTTCCGTCGTGCCCCAGCGCGAGGCGCGCGTGAGGGCGCCCACCGCTTCACGATGGTTTCCCATCAGGTATAAGACGCTCCCGAGCGTCCAGAGATGAAACGCGCGGCGCGCCGCGGGGCTGACGCGACTCGCGAGCCGCAAATGGTCGACCGCGCGTTCGCGTTCGCCCAGGCCGAGGCACGCGCGCGCTGCGTCTTGCCGCGCGACATCGGGCATGATGTCGGCTTCGATCATCTTTTCGGCGGCGAGCAGCGCTTCATCGAAGCGGCGCGCTTCCATGTGCGACAAGTAGAGCTGACGGAGCAGGAGCGCGCGCGTGGTGCGATCGATGCCTGCGCTGAACGCGAGCCCGCGCTCAGCGTATTTGGCGCGCGTCCCCGAAGTGCGAGCGAGCGTCGCTTTCCGGAGCAGGAGCTCCGGAGTGGGACGCGGCGCCGTGCTCGCGCGAGTTCGAGGCATCAACAAAGAAGTTAGCAGCACCTGCACACACGTCCAGATTTCAGCGAGCGCCGAAATCGAGTCGCAAAAACCCGATAAAATGCCGGAATTTCGGCTCAATATCGCACCCCAAGCAGGGGTCCCGAGCCGCCTGGTTGCCCTGCGCGCCGGAAGCAGGCAAAAGCCTCGAAGCTCGCATGCGCCCGCTGCTTTGGTTTTCGCTTTCGTTCACGCTGCTCGCGCTCGTCAGCGGCTGCGGCCACCCTGCGTCCGACAAAGAGTGCCAGGAAATCGTCGAGCGCATCGCGACGCTGGAGCTCGAAAAAGCCGGCGGACCGAGCGATCCCAAGGCCGTCGGGCAAGAAGTCGACGAGACGAAAAAGGCGCTCGCAAACAACACGCTCAAAGATTGTGTCGGCAAGCGCATCACCGAGCGCGCGATGCAGTGCGTGCGCACGGCCAAGACCTCGTCGGAAATCGTCGACGATTGCTTCAAATGAGCGGAGCCGCGACGCGGCTCGCGTGCGCGCTCGGCGCGTGCTGCATTGCATTCGTGAGCGCGTGCGGCAAGCCGCCGAGCCAAGACGAATGCGACGCACTGCTCGATCACTACGTCGAGCTACTCGTGAGTTCGGATCGGCCGGGCACGAAAGCCGGTGAGCTTCACAAATTGCAGCTCGAAGCGCGGCAAAAAGCCGCCACGGATCCCGAGTTCAACCAATGCCAAAAGCGCGTTTCGCGTCGCGCCTACGACTGCGCGATGAGCGCGCCCAGCGCCGACAAACTCGAGCAGTGCTTGCTTTGAGCGAAGCTACGGCGCAAGCGTCGTGAGCAGCTGATCGAAATAGGGCGTCAGACTGTCCCACGGGTTCGGCAAATCGTCGCTCGTCGCGTACACGTATTCGACGTTTGCTTTCACCGCGCCGACGAACGAAGCATCGAAGGCCGCCCCGTACGGAATGATGCCGTAGTGCCCGCGATTCGCGGCGTCGCTGAAGCTCGTGAGCTTCGGCAGACCTTTGTCTTCATAGACCAGCATTATGTCGAGCGCGCTCAGATAGGCGGCCGGCACACTCGTGCCCGGATTGCCGACCGTGATCGTCGCGCCCTTGCCTTTCGCGTACCCGGAGACGTCGCGATAAAATCCGTCGTCACCGGTTTTGTCCGACTGTTCGTCGAAGAAAATGCCGGAAATCTTCGGGTAAAACCCAAACCAAGCATCGATGTCCCCCTTCACCGCGGGCTCACCGCGCGCGGTATACGAAGTCGACACATAGCCGATCGGGACGATGCCCGCGGCGAGCAACGCATCGATGCCCTTCGTGAAGCCCGAGTCCGCGCTCGCGCCGGGGCCGCTGTTCGGGTTCACGATCGCGATCACGTTGACGGCCGCGTGCGCCTGCTTCGCCGCGACGATCGCGCTCCACGACGCATCGCTCGGATCGGTATAGAGCGGCACGATCGTACCCACGGCTGGCCCCGACCCCGCGCTGCCACTCGTACCGGCATTGCCACTCGCGCCGGAGCTCGTGCCGCCGTTCCCGCCTACGCCTCCACTCGCGCCCGAGGCTCCGCCGTTGCCACCGTTCGCGCTACCGCCTGCCCCGCCACCTGCGCTTGGCGCGCCGGCAGCGCCGCTCGAGTTTGGGTTGACGCCACCCGTTCCGGCGTTCGAACCGGCGCTGCCGCCGCTTGCGTTGCCGCCGGCGTGATTGCCGCTCGTGCTCGCGTTGCCCGCGCCCGCGCTTGCACTCGAGTCAGCGCCGCCCGAACCCGAACACGCCGCGAGCAGGCTGCACCCGAAAAGCACCGAAAGCCGAGCTGCGACGGGCATCACTCGAGCCTACAGGATTTGCAGGCGCGTCACGCGCCTTCGAGCGGGCGCGGCGCGCGTGCATTTTACGGCGCGAACGGGCTCAAAAATCTGAGCGCGATTTCGGCGTGAGTTTCGCCATCTTCGCTGGTGCACCGTGGTCGAGCACCACGAACAAAACGACGTACTGACCCCACGCCGCGCCCGGCGCGCGATAGTGCGTCACGCCCACCTCGACCTCGAGCGTGCTCGAAGTGAGCAGCACCGGGTCGAAGTGCATGTACTTCGGGCTCGAGGTCTCGACCAAGAAGCCTGAAAGCCCGTCGCATCACTCGATGCGCGAGCGGCCAAGCGCTGTGCCCTGCGCAGGGCAAAAAAGACATCGCGACGGCACGACCCTGACAATCTCGAGAAAACCTAGAGATACTTAGAAAGCGCGCTCACCGCGCGAGCCACATCTGGCCGCGTGCTCATGAACCCCGCAAACGGATCGCCGACTTCTTGCACGCGACCCGGCACGGTCAATATCGTGAAGCGCGAAGGGTCGAGCGCGACGTGCAGCTCGTTCCAAGAGATCGGAGTCGAAACGGTCGCGCCCGCGTGCGACCGCACCGAGTACGGCGCGACGATCGTGCGCGACGGCCCAGTCTGACCCGTGTCGACGTAGACGCGCGCGCCGCGTTGATTCACGCGTCGCTCCATGGTGGCGATGGTCGGGTTCTTGTCCGTCACGAGGCGACCGAGCAGCTCGACCAAGAGCTTCGCGGTGTCGTAATTGACGCCCGGACCGAGCGGCACGAGCACGTGCAACCCTTTTTGCCCCGACGTCTTCGGAAACCCGATCAAGCCCACGTCATCGAGGATCACGCGCAAATCCAAGGCCAAGCGCACGGCATCGGCGAACGGTCGCTCACCAATGTCGAAGTCGACGGTCAG
Source organism: Polyangiaceae bacterium (assembly GCA_036500245.1). Lineage (GTDB taxonomy): Bacteria > Myxococcota_A > Polyangia > Polyangiales > Polyangiaceae > PMG-095. The sequence goes on from DASYCL010000524.1 coordinate 13,435, forward strand.
AAAATCGCAGGCTTCGAGCGAATCGCGCTGCGCCGCGAGCACGTGCAGCGGAATGCAACCGAGGTTCGCGATGTGCACGAGCGCATCCACGCTATCGATCAAAAACAGCGTTTTGCGCTGATGGCTCGGGTCATCTTTATCGATCGACTCGATGCGCTCGATCCAATCCGGAGTGCCGGCGGGAACGTT
>DASYCL010000525.1:0-4176 GCA_036500245.1 Polyangiaceae bacterium
CTTAGTTTGAAAAGATCCTGCCCGTACCGTGAGAGTAAAAGCCCCGTCGCGCGCGGGTAGCAACGCGAACCACGAGCAGCTTCGACGACGCACTCCGCGCCTCGATTCACTCGGCCCGCGCTTCACGACGCGGCCTTCAAATATTGGCCTTTTTCAGCTCTTTCGGCTCGACAAAGTCATTCGGGCCGAGCACGAGTCGTTCGACGCGCTCGCCGCGCTCGAGCCCTTGCACGATCTCTTCGAGATCGGCCTCCGTCACGCGGCCGTAGAAATAGTTGTCGGGTTCGACCGCGATCGTCGGCCCCGCCCAGCACACATCGAGGCAGCTTGCGGTACACGCGCGCGCTTCGAGTTCGGCGAGGCCACGCTGCTTGAGCATGGCCTTCAATTTTTCGTGCAGTTCGACCGAACCGCGAGCCGCGCAAGAACCTTTCGGAGCGCCGTCCGGGCGGCGATTCACGCACACGAACAAGTAGCGTTTTCTTTGGGCCATTCTTTGAAACTCAACTGGCAGTCGTTGCGGCGCGCACTGAATCGCCGACGATCGACAATAGCTCATCCAAGTCTGCGTCGGTGATGTTCAACGCGGGAACGATGTAGATCACGTTTCCGAGTGGTCGCAGGTAGGCACCGCGGCGCAAGGCTTCATGATACACGCGAAGTCCACTCCGTTCGAGGTAGCCTTTTTCGCCCGCGAGCTCGAGCGCGCCGATCATCCCGAGCGAGCGCGTGGCGACCACGCCAGGCAGCTCGCCAAAGCCTGCGAACGCCTGACGGATCCGCTCGGCTTTGAGTGCCGCGCGTTCGAGCACGTGCTCTTCATCATAGATCCTGAGTACCTCGAGCGCGACGGCGGCGCCGAGCGGATTGCCGGTGAAGGTGTGGCCATAGAAGAACGAGCGCTCGCTGCCGCCGAAGAAGCCTTCGAAAATGCGGCGCGTCGAAAGCGTCGCCGCCATCGGCAGCACGCCCGCGGTAAAACCTTTCGCGATGCACATGATGTCCGGCGTGATCCCGGCGTGCGAGCTCGCCCACATCGGCCCGGTGCGACCGTAGCCGCTGAACACTTCATCCAATACCAGGAAGACATCGTGTTTTTTCGTGAGCTCGCGCGCGCGGCGCAAGAACTCCGGCGCGTAAGTGCGCATGCCAGCCGCGCCTTGCACCATCGGTTCGAGGACGACGGCGGCGATGCGATCGGCATCTCGTTCCAAAAATGATTCCAGCGCGGCGAACGCGCGCTCGTAGCCGTCAGCGGCGGACGGCACGCGCAAGCAATCCATGATCACCGACGAAAACGGACGGCGAAAGACTTCCACGCCGCCGAGCGCGGTGACGCCCAAGGTTTCACCATGAAACGCGCCGTCGAGCGCGACGAAACGCGTGCGCGCGGGGCGGTCATTTTGCGCCCAAAATTGCAGCGCCATTTTGATCGCGACCTCGACCGCGGTGGAGCCGTTATCGCTGTAGAAAACGTGCTCGAGCCCGGCCGGCGCGACATCGACCAAGTTCTTCGCTAGGAGCGCCGCGCCTTCGTGCGTGCGGCGATCGAGCGCGACGTGACACAGGCGCTCGGCTTGCGCCGCGAGCGCGCGCACGAGCCGCGGATGGTTGTGCCCGAGCGTCGAGCTCCACCACGACGCATTGCCGTCGAGATACGTGCGCCCGTTCGCGTCGTACAAACGCGCGCCGCTCGCGCGCGTGACGACGAGCGGATCGGTTTCGGCAATGTATTCGTCCATCGCCGTGTAGGGATGCCAGACATGCGCTTTGTCGAGCGCAACGATGCGTTCGCGGGTGAGTGGTTGCATTGTTAGAACTTCCGACCGTTGATCAGATCTCTCCCCTCTTCTTCGCGCGAAGAAGAGGGGAAGATGCCCGGAAATAAAACCTGACCATTCATCATATTTCCGTCTCTTCTTTTCGCGCCGAAGCGCGCGCGAAGGCTGGCAGCCGAATGCCGGAAATAAAACAAAGCCAGCAGGTTCGCGCGGCTGATCACGGTTTTGGAATGACGGGCGGCCACGTTAGAACTGACCGGATAGGCGCCCGTCGCGTCGCTCGACGCGCGGGCGGCCAAGCGCTGTGCTAGCGCAGGGCAAAAAAACATCCCAAAGATGAATAACCCAACGAGGAGGAGCAAGTTCTCATGCCACACGATCACCCGCACCCTCGTCGGTTTGCGCGGCTTCGCCTTGGGGCGCGCCGAGCGGTAAAAGCAAGGTAACGCTGGTGCCGACGCCCTCCTCGCTCTCGATTTCGAGCTGCCCGTCGTGCGCTTCGACGATACGCTGCACGATCGGCAAGCCGAGCCCAGTGCCGCTCGGACGAGTGGTGAAAAATGGATCGAGCGCGCGTTCTCGGACTTGTTGTTCCATGCCGTGGCCTTGATCTTTGATTTGGATCGAGATCGCTGGGCCCTGCGGGAGTTTGCCGCGCGTGACGACGATGTCCACGCGGCCGCCGTCGCGCATGGCTTGACAGGCGTTTTGCACTAGGTTGTCGAAGACCAGCCGAAACAAGCTCGCGTCGACCCACACGGTTTGCACTTCCGGATCCGGATCGACCGTGACCATGACTTCGTGGCCGTCGTGCGCTTGCGAGCGCGAACGATTGGCGAGCTCGACCAACGACACGGGCGAGCGCTTGACGTTGATTGGCCGCGCGAAGCGCAACAGATCGGTCACGAGGCGGTTCAAACGCGCCGCTTCTTCGTCGACGATCGAGAGCAAAATTGCGCGATCTTCCTCGCGCCCGGAAGCGCGGCGCAGCCCCGCGACGGCATTGACGATCACGGCCAGCGGATTTCGGACTTCGTGCGCGATCGCCGCCGCGAGCTCACCGACTGCGGCGAGCTGATTTTTGGTGACCAGTTCGCTCTGCACGACTTTGAGCTCCGCGTACGAGCTCCTGAGTTCGTCCGTGCGCATTTGTAGGCGCTGCGTGGTCTGTTCGAGCCCGCCCGCGGCCAGCCGATAGCGCATCAAAATGGTGCCCGCGACGCTGAAGGCAAAAATCAAAAAAGCATGCGGCAAGAGCGCGATCGAGTCTTGGAGCACGCCGGAAGCAAGGCCTACGTCGTTGATCACCGCCGGCACGGTCAAGCCGATGCCGATCAACGAGGCGAGCGCGTCGCGACGGCCCGAGCGGTACGCTTTCAGCAAAATCACGACCGTCGCGAGCGTCTCGAGCAAACCCACGAAATAGAACGCGTCCCCGATCCCGCTCGCGGCGCCCACGTAGTGCTCGACGCGCTCGCCAAACACGTTCGAAACGACGAGCCGAACTTTGCCCGCCACCCAGAGCGCACCGAAGCAATCGGCGCCCAAAAACAAACCGGCCAAGGCGTACAGCGGCCAGCACAAGCGCAGTCCATTTTTCACACCCAAAAAACAGAGCGCAAAATGCACGTTGAGCACGGCGGCGAGGATCGCGCCGGCAATGCTGATTTGGTCGGCGAAGAGCGCTTCGGAGCGGGTCGCGCCGTGATAGTCGATCGCCACGCCGAGGCTCAGCAGACTGAGCGAAAAGCAGAGCAAGCCGAACACCAAGTATTCGGCTTCGCGGCGGCCGATGAAGTACGCGAGCAAGAAGAACACGCCGAGCCCGAACTGCACGGTCGTCCACGCGCTCAGCACGCCGGCCAGAAAAGTGCCCGTCACTTCGGCATGCCCAGCTCGGCATTGACGGTGATGGTGCGACGGCTCGCGCTACCCGCAGCCGACGCGGTCACCTCATAGTCGCCACTTTCGAGCTCGGCGACCGAAAATGGGCCCGGAAAATCGAGCTCCCCGTCATGTTTCCCCGAGAGTCGGACGGCGCAGGGCGACGGAAGCGCCGCGCCTGCGGCGGAAAATGCGATCGCTTCGAATGGGACGTGCGCGCCGTTCGGGCCGTTGTACGTGCCTTCGGGCTCGTGCAGCCAAACCGTGCCGCGATCAGCGGAGCTCGGCGCGGCGTCCCCGATCGAAAAACGCACCGCGACGGCCGCACGCGTACCGGCCGCGTTTTGCGGGACGAGCGCGGAGGCCGAAATCGGCGCGGCAAACAGCCAATGTTCGCCGCTACGCAGTTCTTCGGCCGCGGGCACGAGCGAGCCGAGCGTGATCAATGTGGCCGACGAAGCTAGGCGACGCGGGCGATTGTCGTCGAGCGCGACGTCGATGCCGAGGCCAT
>DASYCL010000526.1:0-2822 GCA_036500245.1 Polyangiaceae bacterium
GATTGACCGACGAAGCCGACGTCGCATTCAACGATTTGCAGATCCTGATTGGGCAAGCCCAAGCCCTCGCCATCGACGCCGTCGAGTCCTACGCGGTCGATTGCGCGCCGTAACACGCCTACAAATCTCATGAACGAACAAGAGCTCATCAGCAAAGACATCCTCGGCTACCTGGAGCAACACCAGCAAAAGGAGCTGCTGCGCTTCGTGTCCGTCGGTTCGGTGGACGACGGCAAATCGACGTTGATTGGCCGGCTTTTGCACGACACGCACGGCATTTACGAAGATCAATTGTCCGCCGTGAAACGCGCGACCACGCGCGCCGGCATGGAGATCGATTTTTCCTTGTTCACCGACGGGCTCAAGGCCGAACGCGAACAGGGCATCACGATCGACGTCGCGTATCGCTATTTCTCGACCGCGAAGCGCAAATTCATCATCGCAGATACGCCCGGGCACGTGCAGTACACGCGCAACATGGCGACCGGCGCTTCGACGGCCAACGTCGCGATCATTTTGATCGATGCGCGGCTCGGTGTGTTGCAGCAATCGCGCAGGCACGCTTACATCGCTTCGCTGCTCGGCATTCCGCACCTCTTCGTCGGCATCAACAAGATGGACCTCGAGGACTACAGCCAAGAGGTGTTCAGCAAGATCCGCGCGGACTTTTCGGAGTTCGTGAAGAAGCTCGGCTTCAAGGGCGTGTATTTCATTCCGATCAGCGCGCTCAAGGGCGACAACGTCGTCCATCGCAGCGAGACGATGCCTTGGTATGACGGCAACACGCTGCTCGAGCACCTCGAAACGGTGCCCATCGCGAGCGACTGGAATCACAAGGATTTTCGTTATCCGGTGCAATACGTGCTCAGACCGGATCTGAATTACCGCGGTTTTTCCGGCGCGCTTGCCTCGGGTGTCGTGAAGAAGGGCGACCAGGTGATGGTGTTGCCGTCGCGACGCACGAGCACGGTCGTCGCGATCGACACCTTCGACGGCGAGAAAGCCCAAGCCTTCGCGCCGATGAGCGTCACGTTGCGCCTCGCCGACGAAGTCGACGTGAGCCGCGGGGACATGTTGGTGCACCCGGACAACGTGCCGCGCGTGGGCCAACGCTTCGAGACGATGTTGGTGTGGCTGAGCGAACGCGCGCTCGATCGTCAAAAGAGCTATTTGCTCAAGCACACGACGCAACTCGTGCGCGCGGAAGTCGAGCACGTCTCGTACACGACGGACCTCGAGACCCTGAAGCAAACGCCGGCCACGCGCCTCGAATTGAACGACATCGGCCGCGTCACCATGACCTGTCATCGCCCGATTTATTTCGACGATTACAAGACGAACAAAGGCACGGGCGCGTTCATCTTGATCGATTCGCTGACGAACAACACGGTCGCGGCGGGTATGATCCTGGAGCAAGATCCGGAGCAGCCCGAAGACGACGAGGGCGGCCCGAATTCACTCGATCGGCCGCGCACGCAAGTGAGCCCGGACGAGCGCAGCGAGCGGCTCGGCCAAAAAGGCGCTACGATTTGGCTCACCGGTTTGCCCGCCTCGGGCAAGACGATGATCGCATACGCGCTCGAGCGGCGTTTGTTCGACTCGAAGCGGCTCGCCGTGGTGATCGATCCGGACGACGGTTTGTCGCGCGGCATGATGGCGGACGGTTCGAGTCCCGCGCAAACGCCGGAGCTCGCGCGGCGCACGACGGACGCGGGCTTGCTCGCGATCTTCGCTTATGCCTCGCCGCTCCGCGCCGATCGCGAGACGATCCGCGATCTGGTTGGCGGCGAACGTTTCGTCGAAATCCACGTCGCGACTTCGCTCGAGCTGCGCAGGAAGCGCGACAAGCGCGGCGTGTACGGCCCGGGCCATCAAAAGCCGAGCGAAGAAGCGCCGAAAGCGCCGGACCTCGTCGTTTCGCTCGACGAGCACGATCCGGAAGAGATCGCCGCGAATATCATCGCTGTGCTCGTGAAGCGCGGACTACTGCCTTCGCTCTACGCACTCTGAAGCGCAGGAGCACCCCCAACAAAAAAACAGTGCGGCCGACAGCGACGAATTGGTCGCGAGTCGGCCGCAAATGTTTTAGCGAATCGAGCCGAAATCAGCCGCCGGAGCCGCCGCTGCCCGCGGCTGCGCCGCCAGTGCCACCGCTACCCGCCGCTGCGCCGCCAGTGCCACCAGACCCTGCGCCGCCACCGGTACCACCGGCGCCGCCGCTGCCGCCGCTACCGGTCACGCCGACGAATTGAATGTCGTCGACGTAGAATGTCTCGACCGTCGGAGTCGAGCCCGCGGCGGGCGCGATCTTCCAGAAGAAGCCGTCGTCGAGGCCGTCCACGTCGGTGTTGTACGTCGCGGCGCCGAGTGGAATCGTGTAGAGCGCCCAGCTCGCGGTGAGCGTGAAGTCTTGGCCCGTCGCGGTGCCGCCGGAGAAGCCGACGACTTCGCCACCGACAGCGCCCTTGGCGTAGAAGGCGATCGAGGTCGCGCCGTCGGCCAAACAGAGCGGCGCGTGACCTGCACTGCCGAAGCCCTGGTAGCCGCGGATGTACGCCACGCCGGCCCAAGTCGCTGGAGTGGTGGGCGTGTACGTGTACTTCGCGCAGTTGCCGATGGCGCCGGGCGCGCGATCGGTGCAAGCGCCGGCTGCGATTTGTCCGCCGCCGTTCATGCCGGGATCGCCGCCTTCGTAACCGCTCGGCGTGAACGCAGTCGTGACCGCGAACGGAAGCGGCACGCGCGTTTGCACGGGCATCGCGCTCGGGCTGCAGAATGGCGCAGGAGGCGGCGTGATCGTGCCGGTGCCCGCAGTCCCAGTG
>DASYCL010000527.1:0-3665 GCA_036500245.1 Polyangiaceae bacterium
CATCGCGCGCTCGGCGAAAGCGAAGGGCCGCTCACGGTGTCGTGAGCTTGCGAGCGGTCGCGCTCGAAGGACGCAGCGCCGCAGCAGCCAGGATGCACAGTACTGGCGTCACCACCAAGTGATAGCGATCTTCGCCGAAGAAGATCACGTGCGTGAGCCCGGTCGCGGCGAGTAGCGCGAGCAAGAAGCTGCCCACTTCGTATTGCGAGCGCCGACCCGGGAGTTCGAGCAAGGCCACGAACGGCGTGAGCAAAGCGAACAAGTAAAACGGGTGACTGTCACTCAGCGCGGCGTAGAGCCCGATGCCGAGAAACAGCACGCCGAGTCCGAGCTGCGTATAAAACGCAGTGAGCGCTGATTTGTCTTTGTCCCAGCGAGGCCACGCCACGACCGCGAACGCCGCAATCAGCATCAATAGACGATGAAATGTGGTGAGTAGATCGCGCGCTGCGACGCGACGCGCTTCGGGCCAAGAATCGGGATCGGCTTCGTGCAGGTATTCGATCGCGAACGATTCGTGATCGAACGTCTGCGCGAGCTTGAGCGGCGCGAGTCCGAGCCAGTGCCCCGGGTTCGCCAGGATTTTCGCGCGGCCGACTTCGCCCCAGCAGCGATCCTGCTCTACTTGGCCGGTGACGATGGGGCAGCCGTCTTTCGCGCGCAGCGTTTGGAAGCGACCGGTTTCGGTGATCGCGCCGATCGCGAGGTTCCAGCCGCCGTTGGTGGAGACGAGCGCGCAGCCGTCCAGGCGCGCGCAATTTCGAATCGTCCAAGGCATCACGACGACGAACGCCACCGCGGTCGCGGCCGCGGCGCGCGCGACCGCATGCCAAAATGGCCGCGGCTGGGTCAAAAACAAAAGCGGACCCGCGACGAGGCTCGACGGTCGAACGAGCGTGGCCAAGCCGAGCAAGGCACCCCCAAAAACAATGGCCTGCCACTGCTCGCGAAAGTGCAGCGCCGCGAGTGCCGCGCTCAAAATCAAGAGCGCCGCGAGCGGCTCGGTCATCACCACGGCAGAGTAGGCGATCAGGCCTGGATGCAGCGCGGTGAGCCCCGCCGCAATGCGCGCGCGGTTACGGCTCACGTAGTAGCGCGCGAGTCGATGCACGACCACCGCCAAGAGCGCGCCGGTCAGTGCGTTCACCACCGGCGCGACCACGAGCTCGCTGCCGAAGATCTTGTATACGAAGCCGAGCAGGGCACTATAACCCACCGGGTAGTGCACCCACGGCTTCCAGAGCAGCTGGCCGTGCGCGAGCACGTCTTCGGAGTAACCGAGCCCGCGGGCGATGCGTTCGGCGCCGAAGTGATAGTAGTGCCCGTCCCAAACCGGCTCTTTCGCCCAAGCGATGGCCACGAACAAGCGCGGCAAAAGCGCGATCACGAAGACGGCGATCGTGAACGCGGAATCGCGCGGTAGGTCGAGCCCGCGCTCCTCTTTGGCGTTCAAGGTTCGGAGTCTCCGTCGGCGAGTGCGCGCCATTCGCGGAGCCGGCGCAAGTAAGTCTTGGAGACTTGAGTCGGGTCGAGCTTCAAGAATTTGGCGAGCTGCTGCACGAAGCCGCGCGTGTAGACCAGCGCCGGCAATTCCGCGAAGAGTTCGCCTTCGATCGCTTGCAAATGCGCGGACGAAATTTTGGTGAGCTTGGCGATTTCGGCCAGCTCGATGCCGAGCGATTCGCGCACTTTGCGCAGCAGCGTGCCGGTGAATTCGGTCTCGCCGTTGATTTCGCGGGCCAGCTCTTTTTGCAGCATCGCGCGTTCGGCTTCGAGCGCGCTGTCGAGCGCGGCGTTGCGCGCCGGAGCTTGCGCGGGCTCTTCCGGAAACACCGAAGCGTCGTAAGCCTTGCGGCGCAACGGATCGAGCAGCGTATCGTGCGCTTCGTCGACGCGCGTTTGTTCGATCCGGAGTTGCTCACCCTTGAGCAACGAAGTGAGGGGCAAGCTGCCGGGTTGATACAGTTCGCGCTGGCGTTTGTAGGCTCGGCGCAAATCTTCGTCACTCGCGCTTTGGTGAGTCCAGAGCACGTCGTAGAGATTGGGCTCTTTGGGTACCAAGGAAAACGCGGGCATTTTTGGTTGTTGCTCGCGCGAGGTCGCGAGTGCGAGCACACGCCGGGCAATGCGCTCGAGGTTGCGCGCGCTCTTGCTGGTCGGGCTGTCGATCAGCACCGGCCTGCGGTGAACGACGCTGAGCCACACCGCGTCGTCTTGTTCGATGTGCCCGACGTAGTCGAAATGCACGCCGAGGTAACGCTCGGCCATGTCGCACATCGCGGGGCCGAGCTCGTTGTCACCCCGGATGCGGTTGTTGTTCACGACCAAGCGCGGCCTGAGCTTCAAGAGCTCCGCCGCGGCGGCTTCGCCCAAATTCGCGTCGTAGCGCGCGAGCGAGCGCACCAAATCTTGTGGCGGCGGCAGCGGTCCGAGCTCGGCTTCGGCGCGCTCGAGCAGCCGCATTTTGAAGCGATCCTTGCCGAGCATGCGGCGCATCACGCGCTGGAACAGTGCGCGCGTGAAGCGGTAACTCGCTTCGATGCTCGGCGGTTCGGGCGAGGCCACCGTGATGCCGATGTCCGCTGCCAAAAACAAATCGAGCGCGGCCGGCGCCGTGCCCGCGCCGAGGTCGATGATCACGTAATCGATGTCGAGCTTTTGCACTTGGCGCGTCCAGCGCGGCTTGCGGCCGGGGCGCGTCGGCGTGGTCGAGCCCACGCGGTAACCTTGAGGTACGAGCTGAAGTCCGGGTACCTGCGTCGGGAGCGGCGTGAGCTCTTCTTCTTCGTCGTCTTCGCTCGCTTCGGGTTGATTCGGCGACTCGGGCAAATCGAGACCGAGCACGGTGTGCAGCGCGGCGCCCGCGGGATCAGCGTCGATCAGCAAAACCGAACGACCGAGCTGCGCGACGTACACGCCGAGGTTCGTCGCGAGCACGCTCTTGCCGACTCCACCGCGGCCGCCACCGACCGCGATCGTGCGTCGGACGCCCGGCGGCGGCGCGATGCCCGATGACTCCGGCGGGTAAGATGGCGTCGAGACGTCCGGCATGAAAGAAGTGTGCGATTTACCTGAGTCCGCCGCGCTTCGCCATCCGCCCTGGTACGCCCGCGCGTGGATTTCCCCAGAAAAAGCCTGAAAGTGACCGGCACAACCGAAAAATCGGCGACAAAACCGAGCGCGCCTAGGATCCGTCTTCCAACGCGGACCGAGTCGAGACTACGCTCGGCGCCGCAATGATCAGCCTGCGCTTGGCTGCGGTGGCCATCGGTGTCGCCCTCTTCAATTCACAGCTCACGACCTGTCGCTCGCCCGGCGAGGGCAGCTCCGAAGCTGCTCCTGCGCACGCGGAAGTGAAGGACGTGACGCTGAACGGCGTCGATGCTTCCGCGCTCACCGGTCGCGAGAAGTCGGAGTGGTCTCGTTACGTCTCGGAGCTGCTCGCGCCGTGTCCGGATCAGCCGGTGAACCTGGCGCAATGCGTGCAGGAGAACCGCGCGTGCAAACAGTGCGCGCCGGCCGCGCGCTATCTCGTGAAGCAAGTGCAGCGCGGTCGCACGCGCCAGCAAATCGAAGCCGCGTATCGCGCGCGCTTTTCGCCGGACGCGATCAAAAACGTCGAGCTCGACGACTCTCCGGCGAAGGGGCCGGCAGGGGCGCCGGTC
>DASYCL010000528.1:0-7095 GCA_036500245.1 Polyangiaceae bacterium
CCTGAGCCTCGCCACGGTGGATTCGCTCACCGGCATGTACAACAAGCGCCACTTCGACGAAATCTTCGGCAAAGAAGTAGCCCGCTCCGAACAAGCGAAGACGCCCCTTTCGCTGATCGTGCTCGACATCGATCACTTCAAAAAAATCAACGACACTTTCGGGCATCCTGCGGGAGACGCCGTGCTCAAACACGTGTCCGGGATCATCAAAAGCCAAATCCGCGCGAGCGATACACTGTCGCGCGTCGGCGGCGAAGAGTTCGCGATCGTGCTGCCGCACACGCCGCTGTCGCTCGCAGCGCAAGCGGCCGAGCTGATCCGCGGCGCCGTCGAAAAATCGATCTGCGACGTCTCCGGGACGAAGATTCCCGCCACGCTCAGCCTCGGCGTGGCCGAACTCGAATTCGGCGAAGTCCCCGAGCGGTTCTACCAACGCGCGGACGAACAACTCTACGCCGCAAAGCACGGCGGCCGTAACCGCGTGTGTTGAGCGAGCGCGACGGCGCGCGACGCCGAAGGCTGCGCCGCAGAGTTTCGCGCTTCGTGACCATCAATCCAGAAGATTTTTTTTGATGGTCACGCGGCGAGCGCGTGGCGGCAAAGCCTTCGGCGTCGCGCGCCGGCTAGCTTCACGCGGCTGCGCTCAACCCGAGCGCGTGAACGACTCGATCACGTCGCGCAATGCGGGAAATTGCGCCACGAGTTCCGCGCGCGACGGCATTTCGAAGTCCGCGAAGTCGAAGCCCGGCGCGACCGTGCAACCGCACAGCGAAAATCCGTCGCCAATCACGCGCGCGGCTTGCAGCGTGCCCGCGGGCACGACCCATTGCGGCCGCTCGCCGTGTAAAAGCTCTTTGCCGAGCTCGATTCGCTGGTGCTTGCCGGCGCGATCGATGGTGTGAAGCTCGAGGCTCGCGCCGAGATAGTGATGCCAGACTTCGTCGCTGCGCACCCGATGAAAGGCCGAGAAATCGCCGGCGCGCAGCAAGAAGTAGATCGCGGTGGACGCGGCGCGCCGCGCGCCGAACGGCGCTTCGAGGTTTGCCGCAGAACGGAATGTCTCGGCGAAGAATCCGCCTTCCGGGTGCGGCGCGAGCGACAGCGCGGCGATCACTTCACCGGCGCTCGGCTCTGCCGCGTTCATGCTCGAGCAATCGCGCGCCGAGCCGTGCTCGCGCGCGTGTACGCCAGGCCCGGGCCCTTGCGCGGAGCGAGGCACTGCGCGCCGAGTACGGCGAGGAATCGCGCGCGCAGCGCTTCGGGCAGGCGCGACAAGAACGTGCTCGCGAAATCGGCATCGACTTGGCAGCGAGCGAGGAGTTGGGCCGCGCGCGGACCATAGCTCTCCGCGCAAGTTTCACAGATGCCTCGATCGAGCAGGGCGACGGTGCCGCAACAACGACACGTTCCGGAAGCTGACATGGTCTGCTCGCCTTAACGGAGCCCGCTGAATCCGGCCAAATTTGTTGTTGAAAACCGGCTCGGCCGCGGCTCGAACCGAAATCGCCTCCCGCGCGCGAGCAAATCCGCTAGCTTGCGCCGCATGGCGCACGACCATGACCACGATCATGACCATGATCACGACCACGACCACGACCACGATCACGCTCATGACCACGACGAAGATTTCGCCGAGGAGCTCGACGAGTTTTTAGGCGAATTCCAGGAACTGCTCGGCTCGGATCCCGAAGCCGCGATGGAACTCGTGGAAAGCGTGGACGAGTCATTTGCCGGTCACCCGTTGATTCGCATCGCTCACGCCCACGCGGTGTGGGTGACGAAGGGCGCCGCCAGCGCGCGCGGTGAGCTCGAAGCGTTGGTGAAAGACGAACCTGATTTTTCCGATGCGCACTACGCGCTCGCGGACGTGTACGGCGAGCTGAAGGAAGACGCGCTCCGCGTCTCCCACTTCATGAGAGTGCTCGAGCTCGACGAAAAAGACGATCAAGACGCCGGCTTCGACGCGAGCGAATATCAGGAGTTGATCGTGAAGAGCGCGCAGCAAGCGCTCAGCGGCTTGCCCTCGCCGTATCGCGAGCGGCTCGCTGGCGTGCCCGTGCTCCTCGAGCAACGCCCGAACAAACTGATGGTCAAAGACGGCTTCGATCCACGCTCGCTCGTGCTGTTCGAAGGTCCCGCGGTCGAAGCTCCAGGCAGCGATTTGCCAGCGCCTTCGCGGATCGTGCTCTTTACCGCCAACCTGCCCGCGGAGTTCGAAGACGAAGAAGAGCTCGCGAGTGAAGTCGAGCTCACGCTGCTGCAAGAGATCGGCGATTACTACGAGCTCGAAGACGAAGAGCTCGACCGTCTCGGCTTGGAATAGTCGCGCGCGAGTTCGAGAAACGCGGTCGCCGCGCGCGTCTTCGCTCCGGCGCGCGGCGTGAGTGCGCCCACGCTGCGCCGCGCGCCGAACTCGTGCAGCTTGAGCACTACGAGCGCACCGCTCTCGCGTTCGCGCTCGACGGCGAAGCGCGGCACGATCGCCACTCCGAAGCCGAGCTCGGCGAGGCGCTTCAAAACTTCCACACTGCTCATTTCCATCCCGACTTTGAGCGGCGTTTTTTCCGTTAGAAATGCGGCTTCTACGTGCGCACGCGAGCTCGTCGTGCGGTCGAGCAACAAGAGCGGGTGCGGCGCGAGCTCGCGCACGCCGACTTCGCGGCGCTTGCCGAGCGCGTGCCCGGGCGCGCACACTGCGACGTCTTCTTGCGCGGCAAGCGTGACGCAATCGAGCCGCTCGCTCAGCTTGTGCCCGGAGAGTTCGAGTGCTTCCGGCAATGGCAAGCTCACGATGCCGATGTCGACGTGACGCTCCGAGACGCGCTCGGCGATCACTGGCGATGGTCGATTGTCCAGCCGCAGCTCGATCTTGGGGTAGCGCGCGCGAAACGCCGCGAACACGGGCGGCAAGAAGTAGCAAGCCAGCGTATCGCTCGTGCCGACGACGAGCTCGCCGAAGCTGAGCGCGCTGAGCGCGGCGAGCTCACTGTGTGCGAGCGTCATTTCATCGAGGATGCGGGTGGCACGCGGCAAGAGCGCGCGACCCGCGTCGGTCAGGCGCGGCCTATGTCCGTCCCGCGCGAACAACTTTTGACCCAGCTCGCGTTCGAGTAAGAGCACTGCTTGACTCACGGATGATTGGGTTTTCCCGAGTTCCTTCGCGGCCTTGGAGAAGCCGCCCACGCGCGCGACCGCGGCGAAGGCAGCCAACCGCGCGCTATCGAGCGTCATCGTCATTTCTAATGGATTATATCATATTCTATTGGATTGCATAATGCTGAGCTGAGCTCATGATCCGGTCATGATCGTCATCGCTGGAAAAGCGGCGCTCTCGGCCGGCCGCCTCGCGAAGCGCTTGGCCAAAATCCAAAGCTCGAATCCGGAAGTCGGCGCGCTCGGCGCGCGCTTCGTCCACTTCGTGGACGTGCACGATGGCGCACTCGACGATCGCGAACGCGCGCTGCTCGACCGCTTGCTCGAGTATGGGCCGCGTGACGACAGCAAAACGCCGAGCGGGAGCGAATACTGGGTCGTGCCGCGGCTCGGTACGATTTCGCCCTGGGCCTCGAAGGCGACGGACATCGCCAAGATCTGCGGCTTGACGCAAATCCGCCGCATCGAGCGTGGCATCGCGTACGTCATTGCCGGGCGCATTCGCGACGAAGCAGCGCTGCTGCGCACGCTCCACGATCGCATGACCGAATCCGTGCTGCGCAACGAGCGGGACGCCGATCGCTTGTTCGCACGCGCCGAACCGAAGCCGGTCAGCACGATCGACGTGCTCGGCCACGGGCGCACTGCGATCGAAGCTGCGAACCAATTGCTCGGACTCGCGCTCGCGCCCGACGAAATCGACTACCTCGAGCAGAACTACCGCGCGCTCGCGCGCAATCCGACCGACGTCGAATTGATGATGTTCGCGCAGGCCAATAGCGAGCATTGTAGGCACAAAATCTTCAACGCGGACTTCGTGATCGACGGGGAAAAGCAGCCGCTTTCCTTGTTCAAGATGATCCGAAAGAGCACCGACGCGAGCCCGAACGGCGTACTCTCCGCCTATCACGACAACGCCGCGGTGATCGAAGGCAACCTTGGCGATCGCTTTTTTCCGGATCCTCGAACCGGCGCCTATCGCATGCACCACGAGCCGCTTCCGATCCTGATCAAGGTCGAAACGCACAATCACCCGACCGCGATCTCGCCGCATCCCGGCGCAGCCACCGGCTCCGGCGGCGAGATCCGCGACGAAGGCGCAACCGGTCGCGGCTCGAAACCCAAAGCCGGGCTCACCGGTTTCTCCGTTTCGAACCTGCGCTTGCCCGGCGCGGCAAGACCCTGGGAGAAAGACTACGGCAAACCAGGTCGCATGGCTTCCGCGCTCGAGATCATGCTCGAAGGTCCGATCGGTGGCGCCGCATTCAACAACGAGTTCGGGCGACCGAACTTGGCCGGCTACTTCCGCACGTTCGAGCTCGAAGCGCCCGGACCCGCGGGCCGCGAACTGCGCGGCTATCACAAACCGATCATGCTTGCCGGCGGCTTCGGTCACATTCGTGCGGAGCACGTCGCGAAGGGCAAGATTTCCCCTGGATCGGCGATCGTGGTGCTGGGGGGTCCGGCGATGCTGATCGGGCTCGGCGGCGGCGCGGCCTCCTCGGTCGCGGCCGGCGCATCGCATGAAGATTTGGATTTTGCTTCGGTGCAACGCGACAACGCGGAAATGCAACGGCGTTGCCAAGAGGTGATCGATCGCTGTTGGGCGCTCGGCACCGAAAATCCGATCGTGTCGATCCACGACGTCGGTGCGGGTGGGCTCTCCAACGCTTTGCCCGAGCTCGTGAACGACAGCGGGTGCGGCGCGCGCTTCGAGCTCCGCCGCATCCCGAGCGACGAGCCTGGCATGTCGCCACTCGAGCTCTGGTGCAATGAATCACAGGAACGCTACGTGCTCGGCATTGCGCAAGAAGATTTGCCGCGCTTCGAAGCCATCTGCGCGCGCGAGCGCTGTCCGTACGCGGTCCTCGGCGTCGCGACGGACGACGGCGTGCTCCGCGTGAGCGACGCACACTTCGACAATCAGCCGATCGATTTGCCGCTCTCGGTCTTGCTCGGCAAACCACCCAAGATGACGCGCATTGCCCAGCGCGGCGCTTTCGAGCCGGAAAGTGCCACGCTTTCCGGGATCGAGCTGGCGGAAGCCGCGCGTCGCATCTTGCAATTGCCGACCGTGGCCGACAAAACCTTCCTGATCACGATCGGCGATCGCACCGTGACCGGGCTCGTCGCGCGCGATCAAATGGTCGGGCCGTGGCAAGTGCCGGTCGCGGACGTCGCGGTCACGAGTACGAGCTTCAACGGCTACGCGGGCGAAGCCATGGCCATCGGCGAGCGCACTCCCCTCGCCCTGCTCGACGCGGCGGCGTCCGCGCGCATGGCGGTCGCCGAGGCGCTCACGAACCTCGCCGCGGCACCAATCGAGAAGCTCTCGGACGTAAAGCTCTCAGCGAATTGGATGGCGCCGGCAGGACATCTCGGCGAAGACGCACGCTTGTACGACGCCGTCCGCGCCGTCGGCAGCGAGCTTTGTCCGGCGCTCGGCATCGCAATCCCAGTCGGCAAGGATTCGATGTCGATGCGCACGAGCTGGCAAGACGGCTCCACGAAGAAGAGCGTGACCGCGCCGCTGTCGTTGATCGTGAGCGCGTTCGCCAAGGTGAGCGACGTGCGCCGCGTACTGACGCCCGAGCTCCGTCGCGACGAACCGGACACCGAACTCGTCTTGATCGACCTCGGGCTCGGCCGCTGCCGGCTCGGTGGTTCGGCACTTTTCCAGGTATTTTCCCGAGTCGGCGCGGAAGCGCCGGATCTCGATCGGCCCGAGCTTTTGTCCGGTTTCTGGAACGCGATACAAGAGCTTTCCGCGCAAGGGAGATTGCTCGCCTACCACGATCGCTCGGACGGCGGCCTATTCGCGACGCTGGTCGAGATGGCGTTCGCGGGCGGCACCGGGCTCGAGATCGAACTGGGCTCGCTCAGTGGCGACGCGCGCGCCGTGCTGTTCAACGAAGAGCTCGGCGCGGTGATTCAAATTAGAAAGAGCGAACGGGATGCCGTGCGCGCCGTGTTCGCCGCGCGCGGCTTGGCTGACGCCATGCACGTCATCGGTTCGCTCGGCAACCACCAACAAATTCGCGTTCGCCGCAACCACGAGCTCTTGTTCGAAGAGGACCGCGCGGCGCTCCGCGCGTTGTGGTCCGACACCACCCACCGCATGCAGCGCTTGCGCGACGATGCGACCTCCGCGGATCAAGAGCACGAAACGCGTCTGAATCTCGTCGACCCCGGTCTGTTCGTCGAGCTCGGCTTCGATCCGAACGAAGACATCACGAAGCCACTGATCGAAGCCGTGGCGCGGCCCCAGATCGCGATCTTGCGCGAGCAAGGCGTGAACGGCCAAGTCGAGATGGCGGCGGCCTTCGATCGCGCGGGCTTCGACGCGATCGACGTGCATATGACCGACATTTTGAGCGGAAAAATCGAGCTTTCGTCGTTTCGCGGGCTCGCCGCCTGCGGCGGTTTTTCCTACGGAGATGTGCTCGGCGCCGGCGAAGGTTGGGCCAAGTCGATCTTGTTCAATCCGCGCGCGCGCGACGAATTTCGACGCTTCTTCGCGCGAGAAGATGCATTTGCGCTCGGCATCTGCAACGGTTGTCAAATGATGTCGAACCTGCGCGAGCTGATTCCCGGCGCCGAGCTCTGGCCGCGCTTCGTGCGAAATCGCTCCGAGCAGTTCGAAGCGCGAGTTTGTTTGGTGGAAGTGACGCAGAGCCCGTCAATCTTGCTGCGCGGGATGCAAGGATCGAAGCTTCCGATCGCGGTCGCGCACGGCGAAGGCCGCGCCGAGTTCGCGAGCGAAACCGCGCGCGCCGACTTTGAACAGAGCGGGCTCGTCGGCACACGCTTCGTCGATCACTTCGGCAAGACGACCGAGCGCTATCCAGAAAATCCGAACGGCTCACCGAACGGCATCACCGGCATCTCGAATCGGGATGGACGCGTCACGCTGCTCATGCCGCACCCGGAGCGGGTCTTCCG
>DASYCL010000529.1:0-2493 GCA_036500245.1 Polyangiaceae bacterium
TAAAACTGACCGGACAGGCGCCCGTCGCGTCACTCGACGCGCGGGCGGCCAAGCGTTGTGTACGCGCAGGGCCCAAACACATTCCAGAGAGTGATGACTGGCCACACCCAAGCTCAAAGCCAGCGATGGTTCACGGGCAAACGCGAACCATCACTGCCTCGAAGCAAGCTTCAGCGCGGACGGCGAACGTACAGCTCCGGTTGCGCCGGGCTGCGCGGGCGCGCGTCGCGGTTCGGCCGCGCAGCAGAGTTCGCTTGAGTTTGCGGGCGAGCTGGGCTTTGCGCAGGCGCGGGTCGCCGATCGTCGAAGCGACGTTGCGAGGGACCGCGAGGTTCTTCGAAGCGACGCCGCGACGGACCGCGATCGCCGTCGAAGCGCGACACGGGTTGACGCGGTTCGTTCGTGCGGGCGGGAGCGCGATCATCGAAGCGACGCGCTTCCGGCGCGCGCCCGGGTTGCGGCGCGCCGCGGTCGGGACTCGGGCCGCGATTGCCGGCAGCGTGACCACGTTGCTCGTTCGTGTGATTGCGATTTTGCGGCGCGGGGCCGCGATCTTCGCGCCAATTTCGCCGTTCTCCACCGCCACGCGCTCCGTGCTCGTTCCGACGCGGCTCGGCTTCGGGCGACAGCGCCACGCGCGGACGCGCGGCTTCTTCCGCGGTCGGCGCCGGCGCTTCGAGTTTCTTGATCGGCGCGCGCGTGAGCCGCTCGATGTCGCGCAGGTAGCTGCGTTCTTCGCGGCTGCACAACGAAATGGCGATACCGGCGGCACCCGCGCGCGCGGTGCGACCGATGCGGTGCACGTAGCTCTCCGGGATGTTCGGCAGATCGTAATTGACGACGTGGCTGATGCCGTCAACGTCGATGCCGCGCGCCGCGATGTCCGTCGCGACCAAGACGCGCAAGCGCCCGGCGCGGAAATTGTCGAGCGCGCGCTGGCGAGCGCCTTGCGACTTGTTGCCGTGGATCGCCTCGGCCACGATTTCACCGCGCGCAAGCTCTTTGACCAGACGATTCGCGCCGTGCTTGGTGCGGGTGAACACGATCGCGCGTTCGAGCGCTGGATCGCGCAGCACGCGCTCGAGCACGCGGCGCTTGTCGCCGTTTTCGACCATGTACACCGATTGCTCGATGCGCTCCGCGGTCGACGACACCGGCGCGACGTCCACGCGCACCGGGCTCACCAAGATATCGCGCGCGAGGCGCTCGATGTCCGTCGGCATGGTGGCCGAGAAAAACAAGGTCTGACGCTCTTTGGGGAGCTTCGCGAGGATGCGGCGAACATCGGGCAAAAAGCCCATGTCCAGCATGCGGTCGGCTTCGTCGAGCACGAGGATTTCGACCTTGTCGAGGAAGGCGAAACCTTGGTTCATCAAATCCAGCAAACGGCCCGGCGTGGCCACGAGCACATCGAGCCCCTGACCGAGCGAGCTGATTTGCGGACCTTGACCGACGCCGCCGAAGATGACCGCGTACTTCAGGTTCGAGCCGCGGCCGTAGGCCGCGAAGCTGTCCGCGATTTGCGCGGAGAGCTCGCGCGTCGGCGAAAGCACGAGCGCGCGAGGGCGGCGCGCATTGCGCTCGCGGCGCGACGCAACCAAGCGCTCGATCATGGGTAGCGCGAAGGCCGCGGTTTTGCCGGTGCCGGTTTGCGCGCAGCCGAGTAGATCTCGACCCGCGAGCACTTCGGGGATCGCTTTTTGTTGGATTGGAGTTGGGGTGACGTAGCCCTCGGCGGCGAGCGCGGCGAGCACGGTCGATCCGAGACCAAGCTCGGAAAATTGAAGCGCTGGGCCGCTCGATGATGGAACGGCATTAATCGGGCTCGAGCCCGACGGATTCGTAGTTTGCAAAGTGACCTTTTATTGGCGAGAAATCGCGTAGCCCGAGGCCACGCGGGTGAGCGGCTCGGCGTGCAACCGAAAATCGGTGCCGCATCTCGAACCGCTCGTTACGAGGGGAGCGCGCGGGGCTCGAAAGCACCGCTGCGCACGACCGCCCTTCGTCGTGGATGAGATTCGGACTCGAAAGCCTCGCCAGGCAAGCCCGGCGCTAGGGCGAAAACCGGGGGCAACAGCCCGCGGCGACGCGCACTGTGACAGATTCCGGGCCGAGCGCAAGGGCTGGCTGAACCCAGCCTCGCGCGGGCGTGACACAATTGAGCCCGATGGGTTCCGTTGGACGAGATTTTCGCGAACTGTCGCGAACGCGGCGTCGTCGGCGCTGATGGCTGACAATCTGCAATGCTTGCGCTGCGGCGCGCCGATGGCGCTGCCGGAGGATTTCGGGGTTTGGCTCGTGCGCTGCCAATATTGCGGCTTCGAGTCGGAGCTGCCGGATCGCGCCGCGCGCCAGGCTTACGCCGAGCGACGGCAGCAAGAAGCGGCGAGCCTCGCGCGCGTCCAAGCCGACACCGCGCGCGCCGAAACTGAGCGCCAACGCTCACGATACAAGCAGCGGCGGCTGACTGTTTTCATCGTGCTCGGCTCGCTG
>DASYCL010000530.1:0-7616 GCA_036500245.1 Polyangiaceae bacterium
GAGCCAGGCGTCGGCGGCATGCTCGATGCTGCGCCGATAGAGCGGAACGCCGATCGCGTCGGCGGCCGCGGCGTTCTCGAGCGAGCTCTCGAGCGCCTCGGCGATGCGCGCATGAGCTCGCGAACCGGCTGCCCATTGCCCGCTCTTTTGTGCCAGCTCCGCGAGCGCGCACAAGGCACTGAAACGCGCGGGGCTTTCGATCGCGATCGCTTCTTCGAGCGCGCGCTCGGCGCTTTCGATTTCGTCAGCGGACGCGCGTTGTTCGGCGAGCGAAAGTAGCAGTAGCGCTTTCCAATGAGGCTTCGCGGTGAGCCCGGCGCGCGCCACGAGCGAGCGCTCGCGCAGCTCCGAATCGCCGATTTTTCCCGCCAGGAGCTCGAGCGCCAGCCACACGCTTGCGTCGCGCGGGCTCTCGTCGCTGGCTTGCTCGAGCAGCATGCGCGCGGCACCGAAGTCGTCCTCGTGGTCGAGCAGGTAGAACGCTTGTTCGAGCAAGGCGCGCGTGCGCTCGTCGGGGCGATCGGCGACGCGCACCAAACGCTCCAGCAACTTGCCCAGGTTCTTGTACGATTGCCGACGCTCGATGATGGCGATCAGCCGCTCCAGCGGCTCGCGAAAATCGGGCTCCGCGTTGACCGCGCCGAGTTGGTCGCGCGCGCTCGCGGCTTCGTCGCCGAGACGCTCTTCGAGTACACCGATTTCGTGCAGCAAAATGGCTCGGGCCGCATTGTCGACCGCACCGTCGTGCTCGGCGCGCAGGCGCGCGATCGTCTGGGTCACGAGCGTCAGATCCTGCGCCGATGACTGGACGTGCGAACTGGGCAACCGGCTAGGGCTCGACATGGAATCTGGCGAAATCACCCAGACTTTAGAAGACTGTCCGAACCGTGCCTAGTGCTTCCACGAATACCGCATTCGCTCAGCCGAATGGCCGGGCGTTCGAAGCGCGCTCGTTCGAAGCGCGCGCGCCGGCGTCAATCGTTGCGGCGCAGGATCCAAAAGCCGCGCGGTGTATCGACGACCATTGGATCCACCGTGCCTTTGTCCAGCATGAACAGAACATATTCGATCGGCGGTTCGAGCACGCCGCGCGGAATACGCCCCGCATCCGCGGTCGACCCGCGATCGCCTTTGGCGACCGCAGCGGCGAAATCATGCTTCGCGAGCTCGAGCGCCGATTCGGCCTTCTGTCGCGCTTGCTCCTTGCTCCGCGCATCGGAGCCCGCGAACTGTGCGCCTTGGTAGGTGAATTGGACGACACCGAAGCTTACCTCAGCGGGTGCGGAATTTGGCAGCTCCGGCACTTTTCCACCGTCCGGGAAGGTCTCGAACCCTTCGGTGACCGGCACGACTGCCGCGGCATCGAGGTCAGCGCCGCCATCCTGCTCTGCTCCGATCTTCGCGCTCGCGCTCGGCGCGGCAGATGCTGCAGCGCTCGCCGAAGCCTTAGTAGCCGCCGAGTGAGACCGCTTCTTCGGGCTGGCGTGGGTAACGAGTATGACCCCCAGCACGGCGGCCAGGAACGCGAGACCCAGAAGGGCTGCCGTAGAGCGCTGCATATTGAGCCGCGCCCTACCACGAATGAGCTGTGAGATGGCGCGGAATCCGGCTGGGACTTTGGGCCGGGACAAGCGCCCGCGGTTGCTGCTAACAATAAAGAGAAGAGTTTACTGGGATGTTCAAGGTCGAGTGCCCGGGCTGCAAAGCCCCGTATCAAGTCGACGAGCGCCGCATTCCGTCGAGCGGCTTGAAGATGCGCTGCCCGAAGTGCGGCACTTCGTTCAAAGTCGATCCACCTGGTGATGCTCGCACGACGGGACCGAGCCCAGTGCTCGGCGGTGTGCTCGGCATGGAGGAATCCGCACCGCCGCCTGCGCTGTCCGCGCCCGCGCCGCGCGCTCCCGCCGATTTGAAAGGCACGATGCTCGGCGTTGCGCCCGCCGGTGCACCGCCGCGACCCGCTAATTTGAAGGGCACGATGCTCGGCGTTGCGCCCGCGGCGCCGGCGGTCGGCAAACCGCCACCGATGCCCGCTCGACGCGCGCCCGCTGCTGCGCCGCCGGCAGCGAGCACGGCCGGCACAGGAGCCTTCAGCGATCTCGATTTGCCGACGGTGGGTCGTGCGCCGGGTGCGCCGCGGCCGCCACAAACGAGCGACGCCGATCTGCCCGCTGCGCTTGCGCCCGCGCCATTCGATGATTTGCCCGCGCCCGTCGCGCCGAAAGCGTTCGACGATCTGCCCGCGCGCGTCGCACCGCGCGCATTTGATGATTTGCCGATGCCAGCCGCGCCGCGACCGGTTTCCGCTGCGTCGTCCTCGTCCTCGTCGTCATTCGATCTCGATTTGGATTTGCCTTCGCCGTCGCCGGGCGGTCGCACGCAGGCGTCGGCGCGGCCTTCCGGATCGCCTTCGATCGAGCTCGACTTGCCTACGGTTGGCACGGCGCGTCGCGCGGATTTACCTGCGGTGGGCGCGCGCGGTTCGGACCTGCCATCCTTGAGCGGTCGTAACCAAGCTGGCACAGCGCTCCCGTCGCCGAGTGCACAGCGCGCGGCCAGCGTCGCGGGTTTGCCCGCGGTGCAGGCGCGCGGCTTCGGCGAAGTCGAACTTCCGTCGCTCTCCGCCGGTTTGCCCGAAGTGAGTCGAAGCGCGTTGCCCGCGGTAGGTGAGGTGGAGCTGCCGTCACTCGGCGCGCGCGCGCCGTCGGGAGGCTTCGAGCTCGACGATGACTTGCCGCTTGCGGGCGGAAATCTGCCGTCGCTCGGCGGCGTCGGTTTGCCGAGCCGCGCCCAGAGTAGCGCCGGTCTGCCTGCGTTCTCTGCTTCTGGTTTGCCGAGCCCGGGTGGTGCTGGGTTGCCCGTGCGCGGCGATGCGGGCTTGGCTTCCAATCCACCACGACCGGGCTCCGTCGAGCCATCCGCCATGCCGAGCTTGCCGCCCGACTTTGGCCTGGATCCAGTTTCCCCGGGGGCGCAGGTGTCGCGCGGCGCAGGCACTGATTTCGGCGATCTCGAGCTTCCGATTGGGAATGCGCCGAACATGGCTGCGCGCGCGAGCGGCGCGCCGCCGGCTTTCGGGGCGCCGCCCGCGTTCGGCGGTGACGCCGAAGAAGCCGATTTGTTCGGCCAAGCACCGGTTCCAGCGCGGGGCGAGCCAGCCGCGGCGCGGTCGCGCGCCGCCGTTGACGCCGCGATCGTGCGCCAGAGCGGCGGCGGTACCGCATACGGCGAAGTGAACCTGGGCGATGAAGCCGAAGTGGGCGGCGAGCTTCCGATCGAAGCCGGCGCGCCGCCCGACGCCGCGCGCCGCGACGAAGACATGGAGTTCGGCGCGATCCCGCAGGAGGATCAGCCGAAAAAGTCGAGCCTCGGTCCGACGCATGCGAGCGCCTTTGGCGCGCGCGCGAAGGAAGAACTCTTGCCGCGCAGGCGCGGGCTCGGTCTGAAGATCTACGCGAGCTTGTTCGTGTTGCTCGTCGGCGGCGCCGCGCTCGCGCTCGTGCCATCGCTCGGGCCGTTCGGTTATTATTTCGTGATCGATCACGTCAAGGCCGGCGAGCACGCGGCGCTCGTGTCTTCGACCGTAAAGAACGCCGACACTTCGCTCGCAAACGACACTTACCCCGACGCGCAGCGCGCGATTGGCGCGGCGGAGAGCGCGCACCAAAGCGCCAAGCGGGTGCGTGAATTGCCCGCGTTCGAAGCGTTCATCGCGTACGCCGAAGAGCTGCGCTTCGGACCCGACTCGGCCGCGCACGCGCGAGCCACCGTGCTTCTGGACGAGCTGGCCGAGCACCCGGAGACACGCTACTTGCCGCTCGCTCGCGCCGCGCGCGCGGCCGTCGTCGGCCAAGCTGCGCAAGCCAAGCAACTCTTCGACGCTTTGCCGCCGAACCCAAGCGACACGGAACAGGCATTTTTGGGCGGGGAAATCGCGTTCCGCGCCTCCGATCCGAAAGCGGCGCTCGCGCTTTGGCAAGGCCTGGCGTTGGCGCACAAGAGCCCGCGGGCGGCCTTCGGTTTGGCGCGCGCGAGCTACGCCGCGGGCGACACCCAGGCGGCCGAAGCGGCGGCGCGCGACGCTTTGTCGCAAAACCCGAGTCACGTCGCGGCGCGCATTTTGCTCGCGCGGGTCGACAGTGCCTCGCGCAGCGCTGAAGCCGATGCGCTGCGCTTGCTCGCGTCCGTGCTTAAGGACGCGAAGATCGCGAGCGCGAACGAGCTCGTGAGTGCGCAGACATTGCTCGGCGACATTCACCTCGCGCGTTCGCGCATGACGCAGGCCGAAGGTGCGTACAACGAAGCGCTCAAAATCAATCCGAAGGCTGCGCGCGCTTTGAACGGCCTCGGCGAAGCGCTGTATCGAGCGGGCCGCTACTCCGAGGCGCAAGCTCGCTTCGAAGCGAGCAGTCAGGCGGATCCGAACGATCTGGCTGCGAAGATCGGTGTCGCAAAATCCAAGCTCGGGCTCGAACGTGTCGAAGACGCGAGCGCGATGCTGAAGAAGTTGCACGACTCGTTTCCGAAGTCGGTGTCTGCGGCATACTGGTACGGGCGCGCGCTCGAAGCCGCGGGCAATCGCGCGCTCGCCGAAACGGTGTATCGCGCGACGCTGAAGCTGTCCTCGGACGATCCGCAAGTAGTCGACACGTACATCGCGCTCGCGCTGCTGCAGAGCCAACAGGGCCAAAACGAGGAAGCTCAGAAGACGCTGGCGGAAGCGCGCGCAAAACTGCCAGATTTGCCAGCGATTCACAAAGCGCTCGGGGACGTGGCGCTGTCGCAGGGCCGCTATTCGGATGCGGCGAACGAGTTCAAACAGGCACTCGCGCTCGATAGCGAGGACCTCAGCGCGAAGTTCAAGCTGGGCGTCGCGCTACGTCGCGATTCGAAGTTCGACGATGCCACGAAGGCCTTCGACGACGTGGCCAGCGTCGACAAAGACTACCCGGGGCTGGCGCTCGAGCGCGGGCTCTTGTTCGAAGCTTCGGGTCACACGGACGAGGCGCTGCGCGAATACGAGGGCGCGCTCGCAAAGGCGCCGAACGACCCGGATCTGATGCTACGCGTCGGTTGCGGCAAAGTCGCCGCAGGTCGCCCGAAGCAAGCAGAAGAGCTCTTGCGCAAGGTGCTGAGCGAACGCCCCAATTCGGCCGAGACCAATCATTGCTTGGGCCGCGCGCTCTTGCTCGAAGGGACGCGGCTCGCCGACGCGCTCCGCTATTTGGAGCACGCCGTCGAGCTCGACGCGAATCGGGCCGAGTATCAGCTTTACGTCGGTTGGGCGGCGAATGAAGCCGGAAATGTGCCGAAAGCCGAGCACGCCCTGGCCGAAGCCTTGCGTCTCGATCAAGGGCTCGCGGATGCGTATTGGCAGCGCGGTGTGCTCCGCCAACGGCAGGGCGCGGCGCGGGACGCGATCGCGGATTTGACCAAGGCGCTCGAGCTTCGCCCGACGCGCAGCGAAGCGCACGCCTCGCTGGCCGACGCCTACTTCGACTTGGGCAAAGAGCAGCAAGCGCTCACGGAGTGGCAGATCGCGATCCAAGCGCAGCCCGACAACGCCACTTGGCGTTTCCGTTACGGCAAATTGCTGTCCGCCAATCACCAGCCCGATCTGGCGCGCGCCGAGCTCGAGAAAGCTCTCGAACTTTCGGCAAAGGACGATCCCGAGCCGCGTTGGGCTTGGGAAGCTCACAACTTGCTGGCTCACGCGATCGGTTTGAAGCCGGAAGCGGTGCCCCATTGGGAAGAGTTCTTACGACTCGGCCCGCGTGACTCCCCGTATCGTGCTGAAGCTAAGGCTGCGCTCCAAAAGCTTGGTCATCCGTGGTCGGGTGATTGAGAGATTGTGGTGATTTGTCGCGCTAGCGACTTTGTGTTGATCGGTTGCGCTAAGTCGAGCTGATGGCGCGGTGATTCGGTTGTTTGTTTTTGGCCGCTCGCGCTTCGTCGCGAGATGGCACGCGCCTGTCCACCCCTTCGGGTGTCACGAAGCGCGTCGGTCAGACTCTCGTTGGCGTGTCGCTACTGATGAGAACCGTGATCAGCCGCGCGAGTGCTTTGGATTTGTTTTATTTCCGTGCATGCGATCGCGGTGTTTGGCACGCGCACCGGCACGAGAGAGCGCCTACGGCTGCGCCGCGCGCGAGAGGGCGCTGCACGGTAAATGAAGGGCACACAAAAAAAAGCCACCTCGTTCGAGATGGCCTTTTTCTGGTTTAGGGCGTGTTCAGCCGGGTGGAGGGGGCGCGGGCGTGGTGGGCGCGGGCGGCGTTGGGCCGACTACGAACTGATATTCGAACGTGCCGTCGCCGGGGTTCGCGTCCGGCGGATTCAGCGCCAAGCCGTCGATTGTCTTGACCACGCATTGCGTGAGCGCGTCAGGCGCCTGCGTCTTGGCTACGTCGGCCTGCACATTGCCAATCTTTCCGGTTTCGGCCTCGACCGTGAAGTGCACCGTCACCGTGCCCGCGATATCCGACTTCGTCTTGAGGGCGTCGTCGTAGCAGGTCTTGATGTCGGCGCTCTTGGTCTCAAGCAGGGCTTGAGTTGCGTCGCGATATTCATCGGGGCTGCGCGCGTGGAACGAGCAACCGGCGAGCAGAACCAATGAGGAGAGCAGGGCGAAGGATTTGTTCATCGTTCTATCTCCAATCACTTCGCGCTCGGCGCGGTCATCGCCGGTTTCTTCTCGGTTTTTTCGGCCTTCTTCTCGGCTTTCTTCTCGGTTTTTTCGGCCTTCTTCTCGGCCTTCTTCTCAGCCTTCGCCTCATCGCTCGGAGCCGCGTCTTCCTTCTTTTCGGTCGCTTTGCTCTCTTCGACGACCTTTTCCTTGCCGGTGGTCGGGTCGATTTCCACCTTCTTCTTCGTGATGTCTTGCTCGACGATGTTGAACTCGACGCGGCGATTCTTCTCGCGACCCTCTTCGGTGTCGTTGTCGGCGATCGGCTTCGTCGAACCGAAGCCCTTCGCCGTGAGGCGCTCTTTGTCGACGCCGTGATCGACGAGGTACTTCATGACCGATTTGGCGCGGTCGTCCGAAAGCTTCAAGTTGGCTTTCTTGTCGCCCTCGGCACTCGCATGACCTTCGATTGCGACCTTCTTCACCCAGGCCGCCTCCTTGATCACCTTGACGATGTCATCGAGCAAGCCGAATGAAGCCTCGAGGATCGTCGCCTTGTTGACGGCGAACTGGATCTTCTCGTGGATCTCGATCTTGTTGTCGCGAATTTCCACGCGCGGCGGCGGAGCCGGCGGCGGTGGGGGAGGAGGCGGAGGCGGCGGGGGAGGCGGAGGCGGCGGGGGAGGAGTGCCCGTGACTGACAGAGCTTGCTTGCCCTGGAACGCCACCGTGCCTCCGCAACCCGAAATCACAACCGCTCCTGCGAGCAAAACTAGCTGTGCGATGTACTTCTTGCTCATGCCAAACTTCATCGGTCGACTCCCCTGGTAAGCACCAGTCGAAGGGGAAAGCCCTTAGCGAGCGGTACTTTTGTCATCCTTACGTAGCGCCCGTCAAGCGTCGCTCCGGTGCGCATGCACGTATCCCCGTTGCCAGCCGCGCTCGCCGCGCTCCCGCTCTCGGCTAGTCGGCCGGCGTTGGGGATTGGGCG
>DASYCL010000531.1:0-2758 GCA_036500245.1 Polyangiaceae bacterium
GCGCTGAAGCACTTTCAAGACGCGTACAAACTGAACCCCTCCCTATTCGACGCACTGAGCGAAGCTCGGGCGATCTACTGGGAGCTCGGCAAGCTGAATATGGTGCAGAAGCTGCTGGAGCTCCAGCTGAAGAGCGCACCCGACGCGCGCGTGAAGAGCGCGCTTTTCAAAGAGCTCGGGGATGTCCTGTGCGACATCGGTGAGTACGAGCGCGCAGCCGAAGCGTACGCCAAGGCGCTGCAGAACGCAGAAGGCAAACCCGGGGACATCGGCGAGCGTTTGCTCGACGCGCAGGTCGGCGCGGACGAGTGGCAAGATCGCATCGGCGCGCTGCTCCGCTCGGCGCACGACGCGCCGAACGCCGTCGAGCGCTCAGCGATTTTCCTGCGCGCGGCGCGCATCGCGAAGCGCTTTGCGCCGGGCGAGTTCGAGGGGATTTTGGCGCAAGCCTATGCGGCCGATCCAGCGAGCTCGAGCGCGGCGGCACTGTACGAAGGGCTGCTCGTCGAAGCGCAACGCACCGAAGCCATCCTCGAGACTCAGCGGGACGCGCTGAAGCGCATCGAATCGCCGGCGGCAAAGGCGGACGCTTCGTTCCGCTTTGGCGCGCGTTGGGCGCTCCGGCACCAGAACCTCGAAGTGGGCAGCCAATTCTTGGAAGAGGCGCTGCGCCTCGAGCCGAATCGCGAACCGGCGTTCACGTTCTTGAAAGATGCGTTCGGCGTGCGCGGCAACGACTGGGAGCGCATGATTCGCCTCGCGGACGAGATCTCGGATCGCGCGCAGACCTCGCAGGCCGCGAGTTATTTGCTCGCCAGCGGCGGGCTCATGGCCTGGCGCGAGCGCGGAGATTTGATCCGCGCGCGCAAATTCTTCGAGCGCTTGACCCGGATCGACTCGGCGCACCCAGCGCTCCTCGCATTCGAAGCGCAGATCGGTGAAAAGCTCACGCCCGCCGCTACGCCGTCGCGCGCACCCGAAGCGGCTACTCCTGCCGCGGCGACACCCGTGCCAGTAGCGGTGGCGACACCCGCGCCGGCATCCGTCTCGGCCGCGCCCGATCCCGAGCCCGCACCGGTATCCGCGCCGGCGGCTCCTGCTGCCACGCCGTCGCGCGCACCCGCCGCGGATCAATCCGCGATCGCTTCGCTGCGCGAAAAGCTCGCGCAACAAGAAGCCGCGAAGCGCTCCAACGAATACGTGAAGACCCTCGTCGCGCTGGGCGACGCCGTGTCCGATCCGGAAGAGAAAGCGGAGCTTTACTCGAAGGCCGCCGATCTCTACGTGAACAAGTTCGCCAATCAGGCGGAAGCCGTGCGCGCGTACGAAAAGGTGCTCGAGGTCGACGCTGCGAACGGGCCGGCCATCGCGTACCTGCGCGAGATGTACGAGAAGCGCCGCGATTGGGAGAAGCTGATTCAACTCAGCATGCGCGAAGCCAACGCGCTCCCGCCTGGCGGCGAACGCGCCGCGAAGTTCAAGCAGATCGCGCTGCTCGCGACGGAGAAGGTAAAAAAGCCCGAGGTCTGCATCGATCTCTGGGCCGTAGTGCTCGAAAACGATCCGGACGACGTGGACGCGCTGAACGCGCTCTCGCAACTCTACGAGCGTTCGCGCGAATACGAAAAGCTCGCGGACGTGCTCGGTCGCCTCGCCGAGCTCACCTACGACACCGCCGCCAAGATCGAGCTCTTGAACAAGCTCGGCCAAGTCGCGGGCGATCGTTTGAAGGATGAAGAACGCGCGGTCGACGCCTACCGCATGTTGCTCACGCTCTCGCCGGATGATCGGCGCGCGCAAGAGCAGTTGAAGAAGCGCTACGTCACGCTCGGGCGCTGGGACGACCTCGAGGTCTTCTATGCCGACAGCGGCAAGTGGGACGAGTTCATCCGTGTGCTCGAAAGCAACGAAGCGCGCGCGACGGACACGCCGCAACGCATCGGCATGTTGATGAAGATCGCCGAGCTCTGGATGACCCAAAAGGGCAAGCCGGATCGCGCGGCGAAGGCCTACGAAAAAGTGCTCAGCTTCGACGAGAACAACCTCGCCGCCGCCGAGCGCTTGATCCCGATTTACACCACCGCCAATAACCCCAAAGGGTTAGCGACGGCGATCGAAGTCAAGCTCTTGCATGTCGAACAGGCCGAAGATGCCCTCGGTCTCTTGCGCGAAGTCGCAGGTCTCTACGAAGGCCGCATCAACGACAAAGCCAGGGCCTTCGAGCGCTATTTGGCCGCGTTCAAGATCGCACCCTCGGATGCGCAGAGCCAGGCGGACATCGAGCGCGTGGCGCAAGTCACCGCGCGCTGGGACGACGTCATTTCGGCGTACACGAATGCGATTCAAAGCGCGGACGATCAGAGTGACGTGGCGACGGCGAACGCCCTCCGCCTGCGGCTCGGCCGAGTCTACGTCGAAGAAGCGAAGCGCGTGGACGACGCGCTCAGCCAATACCGCGCCGTCTACGAGAGTGAGCCGGACAACCAAGTCGCGCTCGGTGCGCTCGAGCGTTTGTATCGCCAGACCGAGCGCTGGCGCGACTTGCTCGACGTCTACACGAAGAAGCGGGAGCTTGCGGACGCTCCGGACGAACGCAAGCACATCCTCTACGAAATCGCGAAGCTGTACGAGAACCCGATCGGAGACGCCAAGGCCGCGATCGAAACCTATCAAGCTGTGCTCGACGACGATCCGGCGGACGGGGCGACGCTCGCCGCGCTCGACGCGCTCTATCAGAAGACCAAGAGCTGGGAGCCGT
>DASYCL010000532.1:0-2733 GCA_036500245.1 Polyangiaceae bacterium
GCCAGACACGCTGTCGCCGGAGATCGTGGCCCGAGAAAATTCCGAGGCCGCCATTCCGGACGGCTTGAATTTGCGCGGTCGCGTCGATGCGCTCGAGACCGAGCTCGTGCGCACCGCGCTCTCGCGCACTTCTGGCAATCAAACTCGGGCGGCCGAGCTGCTCGGGCTGTCGCGCTTCGGGCTGCAGAAAATGATCAAGCGGCTACAGATTGGCGTCCAATGAGACGAGCGTCGCTTCTAATTTTCTCTGCCCGAAAGTAGTGGTAAGCCCGAAAAATCGCATGAAACTCCGCGCCGACGTAAAGCCCGTCCTGAAATGGGCCGGCGGCAAGCGCCAACTGCTCGGCCCGATCCTCGAGTTCGTCGAGGAGGAGTTTCCGGAGCGGATCGAGACGTACTACGAGCCGTTCGCCGGCGGCGCGGCGGTCTTTTTCGCGCTAGTCGCGGAAAAAAAATTCAAGCGCGCGAAGCTGAGCGACAAAAACGCCGATCTGATCCGCGTCTACTCTGCACTGAAGGGTAGCGCGGACGAAGTCATTCGCGAACTCACGAAGCTGTGCGAGCTCGGCGAGGGGGAAGACGTCTACTACAGGGTGCGCGATCAGCAGCCGAAGAAGGACACGGCTCGGGCGGCGCGCCTGATCTATTTGAATCGCACCGGTTACAACGGCCTCTATCGCGTGAACCGCAGTGGTGGATTCAACGTTCCGTACGGTCGTTACAAGAATCCTCGCATCTTGGACCCGTCGCGGCTTCGCGCCGCGGCCGAGGCGCTCAAAGCGGTGGATCTGTGTGTCGAAGATTTCGCGCTGTGCACCAAAAACGCCAAGCGCGGTGATTTCGTCTATTTCGATCCGCCTTACGTGCCCGTGTCGAAGACGGCGAGCTTCGCCGAATATCACTCGGAGGCATTCACGCTTGCCGAGCATCAACGGCTGGCGAAAGAGTTTGCGCGCCTGACCAAGAAAGGCGTCTCGGTGCTGCTCTCGAATTCGGACACCCCGGAAACGCGGGATTTATACGCCAAATTCCAGACTCAGCGAGTGCACGCGCGGCGCGCGATCAATTCGGACCCCAGCCGCCGCGGCGCAGTTTCGGAGTTGCTCGTCCGCGGATCCAGTTTGGCGGTCGAGCCCGTGACGTTGTCGCGCGCGCGCAAGTAATTTAGCCCTGCGCGTCGGATTCGAGCTCTTGAAACAACGGCGTGAGCTCGCGACGACTGCGCAGCGGCGCGCAAAAACGCGTGGCTCGCTCGAACAACAATGCCTCGAGCTCGTCTGCGCGTGGGCCGAGTTCGCTCACGTTCTTGCGGCAACCCGCTTCTTCGCGCTCGAGCTCTTCTTCATTTTTGGCCAGCGCGGCGCGCAGTTCACGGATCTGAAACTCCAGATCTTCGACCTCGCTGCGCCGGGTCGCGATGCGAGCTTCGGCTTCTTTCAGGCGCTGTTTCGCGGCATACCACTGATCGACGATCTCGGCCGAGCGGCGATACGCCTCCGCCAGCTCTCGATATGGTTCGACGAACGCGGAGCGCCCTTCCCAGCGAAAGACTTCGCCGAGCGATTGCTTCAATTCCCGCACTGGGCGATCCATATCCATGGTTAGGGCCGCGCCGCCCGCGAGCGCGGCTTTGAGCTCGTCGCGGGCTTTGCTCGCGTCGATGCCGAGCGCGTCGACCGCGTGACCGAGGCGGTGGCGAATATCTCGACCGCGCGCTTCGATGCCTTCGAGCGCGCGCTGCTCGTGCACGGCTTTGCTGCGAAGCTCACTGATTTCGCGCACCAGCTTCTTCACCTCATTCAACAGATCGTTGAGCTCGCGCGGGCGTTCGCCGGAGAAGGCAAGCCCGAGCATTTGCTCGAACACCGCGGTGCGTTTGACCCAGCGATCGATCGCGACCGGAGGCAAAGTCTTGGCCGGGCCGCGCGATTCGGCTTCATCACCGAACGCGTCGGTCGGGATGCGCAGGCCGATCGCGCCGGCGATGCTCATCAAATCGTTGTTGACGCGGTGCGCGTCGACTGGGCGATCTTTCGCGTCCTTCGCCAAGCATTCCATGACCAGCCGCTCGAGTGGATCCGGAATCGATGGATCGTGTTTTTTGGGGGAAGCGGGCTCTTCCTTCAGGTGCTTGATGAAGTATGTCGTGATGTCAGTCGCGTCGAAGGGAAAAGTGCCGGTGACCATCTCGTAGATGATCACGCCGAGCGAATACAGATCCGCGGCGGGCCCGGCTTCGATCGAAGTGATGCGCTCGGGCGCCATGTACTGCGGCGTGCCGAACACTTCGCCGGCGCCGGTGAGCCGTGAATCCTGCATCGAGCGCGCGATGCCGAAGTCGAGCAGCTTGACTTGATCGGTGCCGTTCGGGCCGCGCGCGAGAAAAATATTCTCGGGCTTGAGATCGCGATGGATTACTTCGAGATCGTGCGCGCGAGCGAGCGCGCGCGCAATTTGGATCATGATCGGAAGGCCGCGATCGAGCGGCACTTTGCCGTGCTCGAGCACGTCCGCCAGCGTTTCGCCGCGGAGCAGCTCCATCACGAGGTACACGTAGCCGTCCGGTGTCTCGCCTTGGTCGAAGATTTCGATGATGTTCGGGTGGGCGAGCTTCTGCGCGGCCTTCGCCTCGCGCCGGAAGCGCTCGCGGATCACGTCGTTGCGCGTGAACTGCGGGCTCATCACCTTGACCGCGCACGGGCGATCCACGAGCCGATGGCGCGCGGCATAGAC
>DASYCL010000533.1:0-2508 GCA_036500245.1 Polyangiaceae bacterium
CTCCGCCGCTCGCGCCGCCCCAGGCAACCCAAAAACCAGCAAGCAGTGAGCATCATGGCATCACCATCGAAGACCCGTGGGCGTGGCTCAAAGATCCAAACTATCCCGAAGTCGACGACGCGGAAGTGCTCGCCTACCTCAAGGCGGAAAACGTATACTTCGAGGCCGCGATCGCGCCGCAAAAAGCGCTGATCGAAACCTTATTTCAAGAACTCAAAGGTCGCATCAAAGAAGACGACCAGAGCGTCCCGAGCAAAGACGGCGAGTATCTCTATCATTGGAAGTTCGAGGCCGGCGCGCAATATCGCGCTTGGTATCGACGCGGAGTACGCGGCAGCGGCAGCGTGGCCGAGCTCTTGCTCGACGAGACCGCGCTCGCGAAAGATCTCGAATTCTTTCAATTGGGCTCACTGGAAGTCAGCCCAAACGCGAGATCGATGGCCTACTCGACCGACACGAACGGCTCCGAGCGCTTCACGATGCGCGTACGCGACTTGAAAACGGGCGCCGAACTTTCGGACGTGATCGAGGAAACGCAAGGCGGCGCGGTGTGGAGCGCGGACAGCGCCGGCTTTTTCTACACGCTAGTGAACGAAAATTGGCGACCGTACGTGGTGAAATATCATCGCCTCGGTAGCGATCCAGCGAGTGACGCGGTGATCTACGAAGAAGCCGACAGCGGTTTCTTCGTCGCGGTCGGGCGCACGCAGAGCCGCAATTTCATCGTGATTTCGACGGCCGATCACGTCACTTCCGAAAATTATCTGATCCCTGCCGACGAGCCGCTCAGAGCGCCGCTCCTCGTGTCCGCGCGCCAAACGAACCGGATGTACGATTTGGACGAGCGCGAAGGCACGCTCTATATCCTCAGCAACGACACGCACGTCAATTTTCGGGTCGCGACGGCGAGCGTCGAAAATCCAGGAGCATGGCGCGAACTCATCGCCGGCTCCGAGCAGCACTATCTGCGCGATTTGACGGCGTTCAAAGGCGCGCTCGTGATCGAAGAGCGCATCGACGGCCTCGATCAGATCCGAGTGCGCAGTTACGATGGTAGCGAGCACTACGTCGCATTTCCGGAGCGCACGTACACCGCGTCGGTCGCGTCCAATCCGGAATATGACGTAAACACGCTGCGGCTCAGCTACGAATCGATGATCACGCCGCGTACGGTCTACGACTACGATCTCGCTCAACGCTCGCTCGCGACGCTCAAAGTCCAACAAATCCCGAGCGGCTACGATCCGACTCGATATGACAGCGTGCGCCTCAGCGCGACTGCGCGGGACGGCGTGAAAGTGCCGGTCTCCGTCGTATTCAAAAAAGGCTTTCCACGTGATGGTTCCGGGCCGCTCTATCTCTATTCGTATGGCGCGTACGGGCACGCGGTGCCGCCCGGCTTTTCGAGCGCGCGGCTCTCGCTTTTGGATCGCGGCTTCGCGTTCGCGATCGCGCACATCCGCGGCGGCGACGATCTTGGCTATCAGTGGTATCTCGACGGCAAGCTCGACAAGCGCGAAAACACCTTTCGCGACTTCGTCGACGTCGCGAAATTTTTGGTTGGGGAGCGCTTCGCGGCCGAGGGCGGCATTGCGATTTCGGGTGGCTCCGCGGGCGGTACACTGGTCGGCGTCGCGGCGAACCTGGCGCCCGAGCTGTGGCGAGCCATCGTCGCGCACGTGCCCTTCGTCGACGTACTGAACACGATGCTCGATGATTCATTGCCGCTCACGCCGATGGAATGGCCCGAATGGGGCAACCCGATCACGGACAGGGCCGCGTTCAAAACCATCCTCGGCTACAGCCCTTACGAAAACGTGACGGCAAAGGCTTACCCGGCGTTGCTGATCACGGCTGGCTTGAACGATCCGCGCGTCACCTATTGGGAGCCCGCGAAATGGGCTGCCAAGCTGCGCGCGCTCAAGACCGACTCCAATTTGCTCTTGCTCAAGACGAACATGGGCGCCGGCCACGGCGGCAAATCCGGCCGTTTCGAGCGCCTGCGCGAAGTGGCCGAGGAATACGCGTTCGTGCTGCGTGCGTTCGGCAAAGCCTGAACGCGTTGGCTCAGGAAGCGGCTTGCGACGGCGCGAGCGGTAGACCCGGGCCTCGCCTCGGGTCAAGCGCCTCGACTCGCCCGAGCCGGAACGAAGTGGTATCGATTCCGAGTGGGTACGCAGGGTTTCGATCATCCGCACACGCTGCAGCGGAGCAAAGCGATTTTCGCAAGCGCTCTCGAGACTGCTCTGCCGAGCGCCGCGCTCCTGCTGGGCCTGGCAACGCTCGCTTGCGAAGCGCGCACTACGTCCATCGGCGCCTATGATCCACCGCTGACGATCGGACACGCGGTCGACGCCTCGGAGATCACGCCGCAAGCAGTCACCATCTTCGGTCCCGTGCCGGTCTTCGCCGCGCTCACCGGTTATGCGAGTGACGAGCCGAGCGCAGCGCAAGCTTCGCAAGTGCCGCTCTACGCGCCGTACGACAGCACCGATCCGGCGTGGTGGG
>DASYCL010000534.1:0-8877 GCA_036500245.1 Polyangiaceae bacterium
ATCATCGCGCGCGCGCGGAGCTCGCCGTCTGCCGAACCCGTCGCGTATGAAAACAAAGTCGGCCCGGCGCTCTTGTTCTGCACGTGACCGAGCAGAGTGATAGCCACTTCTTGCTCGGAGGCGCGCGCGTCCCCGAGCGCGTCGAGCAGCGGTTTGACCGCGCGCTCGCCGATGCGATCGAGCGCGGCGCGCGCTGCGTCGGCTTGCTTCGGATCGTCGCTCTTTTCGCGCTCGAGCAACGGATAGGTGAGCGCTCCGTACACTTCGAGCAATAATTGCCGATAAATCGGCCGTTCCGGGCTGTTCAGCGCCAGCGGCAACAGATCGTGCTCGAGCGATTCGAGCGTGCCGCGGCCGAGGTTCACTTGCATGCTGAGCCGCGCCGCTTGGCTCACGAGCTCTTCGTCCGGTGATGCGCGGATCACGCGGCGGAGCAGCATGTCCGCGTCGTCCGTCTCGCCTTGTCCGAGTAGGAGCTCGGCGAGCTCGAGGTAAACCGGAAATAGCCGTTCGTTCTTGCTGATGGCTTGGCGAAACTCGCTGATCGAGCGCGTGATGTCCTGGCGCTTCCGGTACATCTCGCCGAGTTTCTTGTGGCCCTCGGCGTCATCCGGGCTGAGCTCGACGGCGCGCGCCGCGTAGCGCACGGCTTCGTCATCTTGATAGAGCTCGGCGGCGTAGCTTGCCATGCGCTGGAAGTATTCACGCGCGCGCTTCGGATCGGCCGCGGTCAGCTTGTCGAGCACGTTGATCGCTTCGCGCAGCTTGCGTTCGAGCACGAGCACGCGCTCGAGCGAGCTCAAGCTCTCGACGTCTCCAGGCGCGCTTTGAATCACGCGACTCAGCACGCGTTCGGCGTCCGCGTAGCGGCGCAGCCGGAGGTGGGCTTCGGCGAGCAGGCGCCCCGCGTCCAGATCCGGCGGAGTTTGCGCCAAACGACGCTCGAGCCCCGGCACGCGCTGTCCGAGCTGACCCTCCAAACTGTACAGCGTGACGATGTGCTGCCGCGCTTCCCGCCCGAGATTCGGATCGCTGCCCGATTCGCGAATCAGCTCTTCCCAGATCTTGCGCGCTTCGTCAAACTTCTCGGTCTTGCCTTCTCGCGTGCTCGCGTCCGAGCTCGTGCGTTCGAGCGCGAGCGCGTACGCCTTGCGATAGCGGAGCTGCTTCGGCGCGAGCTTCGCGGCTTCCGAGAGCGCGCTGAGCGCTTCCTTCGGCATGTCGTGCTCGAGGTAAATGTCGCCGAGCATCGCCAGCGCGCGCGCGCGGTCCGGCACGACGGCTTTGATTCGAAGCCAAGTGGCGAGTGCTTTCTTCTTATCGCCTTCTTGCCAGTAGCGCGTGCCGAGCTCGACCAAGTGTTCCGGATCCGCGCTCGCGCTGCCCGCCAAACGTTGGAGCAGCGCCATCGCGCGATCTTTTTCGTCGACGCGCTCGTAAAAGTCGACCAGTGCGGCCAGCGTTTCTTCGTCGTTGCCCGAGCGCGCTTCGAGTTCTTGCAATCGCGCGAGCGCCTTTTTGCGATCGCCGCGCGAAATCAAGGCTTCCGCCAACTGAAATACGAAATCCGGGTTGCGCGGTGCGGCGCGGATCAACGCATCGTATTCGTTGATCGCTTGCTCGAGATCACCGCGCACTTCGAGCAAATGCACGACCTTCAAATGCGTGGCGAGATCTTTGTTGTCCGCGGCGAGCGCGCGGCGATAAGTCGCGAGCGCTTTTTCGACTTGTCCGGTTTCTTCGTAGAGCGCGCCGAGCGTGCGTAAATCGTCCGCGCGCGCGCTGTTCTTCTTTTCGAGCTCGGCGACGAGCTCGGGCAGGCGATCTCTTTGTCGATACGTTTCGACGATGGCTTGCTCGATTTCACGACGCACGCCCGATTCACCCGCGAGATCGAGCGCGCGACGAAACTCGGCCAGTGCTTCGTCCGTCTTGCCCAATTTTTCGAGCGCTTTGCCGTAGTCGCGCAAGGCGGGCGCGAGCACGCGGTTGTCGCCCGTCGCCGCGCGGACGACGGTTTTGTACTCGGCGGCCGCGCGCTCGTACGCGCCGCGCGCCAGCAACTCTCGGCCGAGCTCGGCGCGCACGAAGAACGAGCCGCCCGCGCGCTTCACGAGTTCCTCATGGTAGCGCTTGGCTGCGTCGTAATCTTTCAGATCGAGGCACAGCCCGAGCAGCGTGCGCAGCACTTGTTCGCGGTCGGCGTCATCCTTCAACGCGGGCAGCGCTTGTTCGAAGCGTGTGCGCGCGTCGGCTTTTTCGCCGCGCTCGTTCAGCATGCGCGCGAGCGCGACCACGGCGATCGGGTTTTTGGGATCTTCGCCGATCGCGCGCTCATACGCGGCGCGCGCGCGATCGTTGCGGCCTTCGAGCTTTTCGATTCCGGCGCGCGCGACCAGTGCGGCGTAGCGCGTCGCACCTCCGGCTTCGGCGCGCTGCGTGAGCTCGGCGATCAAGCCGTCGAGCTGGCCGTCGCGTTCGCGGTACAGCTCGATCAAGCGCTGCAGCGGAAAATCCGCGCCTGGCTGTGACAGGACGATGCCCATGTAGCGCTGGATCAGTGCCGCATTGCTCGGACCTTTGGCGTCCGGCTTGTCGTGTTTCGAGCCATCCGCATCAGGCCGCGTCGAATTCGGCGCAGCCGACGGGCCGGGCGCGACTGGGGATGGGGGAGCCTTCGTGGGCCGCGCAGTGGGCGCGCTTGGACGCACCACGGGCTTCGCTTTCTTGCTGCGACCCTGCGGATTGAATTGGGCGTGTGCCGGCTGCCCTGCCAAAACCAGCGCCGCGATCGGCAGGACTCGAAACAGAACTCGAAGGCTCACTCCTCATAAGGTACGCGGCGGTCCGAGGAGGCGCCAGCCGGCATCATCTCGTGGTATGCCCCTCGGCCGATGACCGGGCAGGAACCGGAAAACAAGGACTTGGCGGTGGGCCAGGCAGAGGCGGCGCGGCCAGTCGAGGCCACGCCGCCGACCGCCGCGACACCCGCCGAGCGCGACGCACCGGTCGCACCGGAGTCGGATCCGCACGACCCAGATTCGGACGACGACGACGCGCCTGACAGCGAGGACGAGCCGGACAGCGACCGTCGTCCCGCGCGGCTCGATCGACCCGAACCCCCGCCGGAAGATCGCTGGGCCATCGGCGCCCGGGTCACCACGATTTCTGCGCTGCTCGGCGCGGCGGCGCTGATGTGGTGGCAATTCGCGTTTCGTTCGCGCTGGTTGCCCGATTTCTTGGAGAACAACGCGCTCGATTCGCCCGATCAGCGCATGTCGCTGGTGTGGAACTTCGTCGTCGGGCTCGCGCTCGGCGGCGCGATCGGCGCAAGCTTGCTGGCGTGGCTTTGGCGCCAACGCTTCTCGTGGAAGCTCGCCGAAGAGTGGGCTTGGTTTCTCTCGCCGTTGATCGCGCTGCCGATTCTGCCGATCGTGTTTCGCTTCAAGCCCTGGCAAAACCACTACGAAGCGCTGCTCATCGTCGTGCTCGCGGGTTCGTTGTTCGTCGAAACCCTGCTCGTGCGCGCGCTCTCCTCGGCACCTGCATCCGTGCGCGAGTGGTGGCGCGGCATCGGCGAGCAACTGCCGGAGCAGCTCAAGCGCAGAGGTCCGCTCGTGGTCGTGCTCGCGGGCGCGCTCGCCTACGCGCTATTCATGAGCTTTTACCTGGTGCGCTGGCACTTCAAGCTCAGGACTCACAACTTCGATCTCTCGATCAACAACAACCTGATGTACGGCGGCCTGCACGGCAAAATCCTGCAGAGCACCGTCGTGTTCCCGACCGAGCCGGGGAAGTATTTAGCGAACCACGCTAAGTTCGGCACGTACTTGTTCTTGCCGATCTACGCGCTCTGGCCCCATCCGGAGACGCTGCTGGTTCTGCAATCCGTACTGCTCGGAGCGAGCGCGCTGCCGCTCTACGGCTTTGCGCGCCGGCACGTGTCGGAGTGGATGGCGGTCACGATCGTAGTCGCGTTCCTCTGCTATTACCCGATGCACTCTGCGAACTTCACCGAGTTCCAGAACGTGCCGATCGCGGCTTTCTTTTTATTTTTGTTGGTCTGGGCGGCGGAGACTCGCAAATGGGTCGTCTGTGGGCTCGCGACCGGCGCCGCGCTGTTACTGCGCGAAGACATTCCGATCGGCGTGGCCGTGATCGGCGGCTTCTTGCTGCTCACGGGCCACCGCTCGAAACCGGGGCTCATCATCGCCACCGTCGCGCTCGTCTACTTCGTGTACCTGCGCTTCCACGTCATGGATGAAGCCGGTGAGTGGTGGTACCCGAACATGTACAAGGATCTCTGGGCCGACGGCGAGAAGGGCTATAAAAGCGTGATCAAGACGCTGATCACGAACCCGCTCTTCGTGCTGCAGAAGCTCGTGATCGAAAAGAAGCTCATCTACGTGATGCACCTGCTCTTGCCGGTCGCGTTCTTGCCGGCGCGGCGCTGGTATTTGTGGGCTGCGTTTCTGCCCGGCATTTTGCTGACGCTGCTCGTCACCAACTACGACCCGCCCGTGCTGTTCTCGTTTCACTACGTGATGCACTGGGCGCCGTACTTGTTCTTGGCCGTGCCGCTCGCGCTCGAAGCGATCGGTAAAGGCGTGGATTTCGGGCCCGAGCGCATGCGCGCCGCCGCCGCGACCATGGTCTGCGCCTCGCTCGTGCTCACTTACAATTACGGCGCGTTTTCGCGGCGTCCGAGCTCATTCAAAGGCGGCTACAACTTCATCGACTTCAGCTGGTCGCCCGCCGAGCGCGATCGCTACGACCGCTTGATGTCGCTCGCCAATCTGATCCCGAAAGACGCCTCGGTCGCCGCGACCGAAACCATTGGGCCGCACGTCTCGTCGCGCGTGCGCATGTACACGATGCGCCAGGGCCCGCACGACGCAGACTACATGCTCGCGTCGAGCAAAGAGCTGAAGCTCTCGCACACGCATCAAACACTCAAAGCCGCGCTCGACAGCGGTCGCTACGGCGTGATCAAACGGAGCGGCGAATTTGCCCTCTTCAAGCGCGGCGCGGACACCAGTCAAAACAAGCAACTCGAGAGCGACTGGCAGCTTTGAGCGAGCGCGCGCCTCGCGAGCCCGCGCGGCCGAACGAGCCGAGCACCGACAGCGACGCCGCGCCGAACCAGCTCGGGCTCAAGCGCCTGAAGCCACTGTTCATGCTGATCGCGCTGTGCTTCGTGCTCTATTCGGCGTGGAGCTTGGCGGGGCGCTGGCAGAAAAGCAGCGTCTCGCTCGATTGGCCTTGGGCGCTCGCGTCTATCCTGCCGCTCGCGGTCGGCGCGCTGGTTCAAGGCGGCGGTTGGATCGCGCTACTCGAGCGCATGACGTCGCGCAACGTGCGGCGCGGCCCGGCGCTCTCGCTCTACATGGACTCGCAGCTCGCTCGCTACACGCCGGGCATGGTCGGGTTGCCGGTCGTGCGCATGGCAGGAGCGTCGCGGCTCGGCGTGCCTGCGGTCGCGATTGGAACCTCGGTCGGGCTCGAAATGCTGTCGTGGACTGCGGTCGGCGGCGCGCTCGGCTTCGCTTCGCTGTGGGTAGTGCCGGCGCGAAGCGGGCTCACTGCGCTACTCGGCGCGTGGGCCGTGCCGATCGTGTTCGGGTTTGCGCTCGCGGTGATCGCGCTGTCGTGTGTCGATCGCGCGCGCTTGCCGGGTTTGTTCGTGCGTGCGCTCAAAGCGCCGGGGAGCGGCCCACTCCTGCCGTTTTCTCTGCCGATTGCCCATTTTTTTTATTGGTGCTCCTGGGCGGCGCATGGCGTCTTACTGACGCACGCATTCGGCGCAAGTTTCGCCGTCGCGCTTTCCACGTCCGGGCTCTACGCGCTAGCGACGGTGGGCGGCTTCGTAGCATTGGCCGCGCCGGCCGGTGTCGGCGTGCGCGAAGCGATTCTGTCTTTGAGCCTCGCGCCGGTGCTCGGCAGCGCGCCGGCGCTCGCGGTCGCAATAGCATCACGCGCCGCATCGCTCTGCGCGGACATTCTCGTGTGGGCGGCGCTCAAGCGCGCGCGTTGAAATGAGTACGCGCGCCCCGCGCGCGGCCAATCAACATGGCGAACGCACTCAAGAGCGCATCGCGACCACGCGCTCTTCGATTTCGCGCGGCGTGTGCTCGGCTTCGCGCTTGAGCACGTACGGTAGTTCGGTGCGCGCCAAATGCACGATCAACTCCGCGATCAGCCCCGTCGCCAAAATCTGCACCCCGACGACGATGAGCAATACAGCCAAGATCAACAAGGGCCGATGTCCGATCGATTGCCCTTGCAGCCAAATGACGCACAGATACCCAAATAAAATCAAACCCGCGAAGAGCGTCAGTGAGCCGACCGCGCCGAAGAAATGCGCCGGCCGTCGCCCGTAGCGGAGCAGGAACACGACCGTGAGCAAATCCATCAAGCCGCGGAAGAAGCGCCCACCTCCGAATTTCGAGGAACCGAATTTGCGCGCGTGATGCTCGACCGGGATTTCTCCGATGCGAAAACGCTTCCAATGCGCGAGCACCGGCACGAAGCGATGCAGCTCACCGTACAGGCGCACGTTCTTCAGCACCACATCTCGATAGGCTTTGAAACCGCAATTCACGTCGTGCAGCTTCACACCGGTCGCACGGCGCACCAGGAAGTTGAACACGCGCGACGGCAAGACCTTGCTGATCGGATCGTTGCGTTTCTGTTTGTAGCCGCTGACGAGATCGAAGCCTTCGTCCAGCTTCGCGAGGAAGCGCGGAATTTCCTTCGGATCGTCCTGCAAATCCGCATCCAGCGTGAATACGATGCGGCCGCGAGCGCGCGTGAAACCGGCGGCGAGCGCCGCGCTCTTGCCGAAATTGCCTTGCAGTTCGAGCAAGCTGACTTGCGGGTGCGCCTCGACCAGCCGCTCCGCGATCGCAACCGAATTGTCGGTACTGCCGTCGTCGATGAAAATGACTTCGAACGTCTCTGTCGGAGCGAGCGTCGGCGTGACCGCTTCGTCGATGCGCGCGTAGAGCTCCTCGAGCGTGGCTTCCTCGTTCATGAACGGGATCACGAACGAGAGCTTGGGTGCATGCGGCGTAGCCATGAGCCGTTGAACGCGGAAGGTGCCTCAGCCGGATGGCTCCGGCAAGTGGTGTGCGGCGCGCCTCGCGCTCAGAGGGATTGAATTGTGGCCATTCGGCTTGTGGTTTTGGGGATGTTTTTGGGCCCTTCGCTGGCACAGCGTTTGGCCGCTCGCGCGACGGGCCAGGCCTGGAATGCTCTGAAGTAGCAGCTGACCGCTCCCACATTTTCTCTCTCTTTTCGCGCGCAAGCGCGCGCGAAGGGCACGGGCTCGCCCGCCCGGAAATGATACGGAGCAGCAGATTCGCCGGGCTGATCGCGGTTTTCGAATGCCGGGCGGCCACGTTGGAACTGACCGAACAGGCGCCCGTCGCGTCGCTCGGCGCGCGAGCGGCCATGCGCTGATTCTCGCACAGGGCCAAAAACATCCCAAACACGCGATGACCTCAACGACACGAAACTAGTCTCCGCTAGGAACCTGAGGGCGCGCCTAGCTTGAGCACGCTGAAGCCGGCGTTTTGATACGCGATCGGAAGGTTCGGTAAACGGCGCTCGCCGCCGCGGCGAACCACGACGTAGTCCGGGTGGTATTTGGCTTCGAGCTCGGACAGCCGCGCGCTGTCCAGCGTTTGGTAGCCGCCGAGATCCTTGCTGCTTTGCACGCGCCGCCCAGTCACGTCGCAGAGTCGCGCGTACCAGACCAAGAGCTCGCTCGGAATCAGCGGCACGGCTTTCCAATCCACGACGATCGCGCGTTCGCCGAGGAAGCGCGCGCCGTCCAAATCCGGCGGCGTGAGGTAGAGCGCATCGCGCGGCGAGCTTTCGCGCAGCCAGCGATAGAGATCGAGGTTCGGCCGCTCTTCGTCGTTTCGTACCAAGATCGAACGCTGCCAGCCCTCCTCGACCCTCGCCGGCGCTTCTCGATAGAGCGCGATCGCGCCGACCGCGAGTGGCGACAGTGCGAGCAATCGCTTTGCCGTCGCGACGTGGTCTTTGAGCTGCTCTTGGAAATGGGCGGCTAGGTCGAGCGCCAAGTCCAGCGCGCGGGCCGCCACCGCGAGCCCGAAGTAAGCGAGCAGAAGCCATGGCAGCGGCGCATTGTCTTTCGCTCGGTAGTAGA
The DNA here is from genome assembly GCA_036500245.1 of Polyangiaceae bacterium. Lineage (GTDB taxonomy): Bacteria > Myxococcota_A > Polyangia > Polyangiales > Polyangiaceae > PMG-095. The sequence goes on from DASYCL010000534.1 coordinate 8,177, forward strand.
GGCCGAAGATCCCGAGCCCGGCGCAAATGAGCGCGATCGCCACGCGCGGATAAGATCGCGTGACGGCCGGCCGTGCGAGCACTTGCGCGAGCGCGCAAGCGACGAAAATCTGAGCCATGATGTCGGCGTTCGGCGCCACGCGCCAGACGAAGATCTGCGCCACTTTCGGGATGTCGATGAACGTGGTGAGGAGGGTGCCGGTCCAAACCGTGAGCATCACACCAGTCAGCACCGCGCCGAGACGCTTGCCGTTCGGCGTGCGGTGGAGCAGCCAGCCACTACCGATGCCGAGCATCTGCCAGGCCGCAAAGGGCATGAAATTGCGCTCGTAGTGGGCGGGGTAGTAGTGATGCGGCGAACGAATCTTGAACAGAATTTCGGTCGCGTCGGCCGAAGGCGCGTTGTGCGATGCGGCCAAGAGCAAGGGTGAAATGGCCAGCGTCGCGACGAGGAGCGGCGCGAACTGTCGCAACGCGCGCGGAATCAAGCCGTTGAAACCGAGCGACAAGTGCGCGAGCCCGAAGATCGGGAACGCGAGCACCAAGTAGTTGGCGTGGAATACGCCGCCGAGCGCGAGCGCGACGCCCGACTCGAACCAGCGCTCTTCGACGAACAACCAAGTCCCCACGATCGAGCCGAGTGCGCCGAGCGTGGACGGCTGAAAAATCGTGTCGAACAGGTAGCTCGCACCGACGCTCGAG
>DASYCL010000535.1:0-2488 GCA_036500245.1 Polyangiaceae bacterium
AATCGGCACGGCTTCGTACCGGATGACTTTCGGCCCGCATCAGGTATTTTGGTTCAGCTTGGAGTCGAATCAATCGAGCCGAGTTTCCCAGCCCAAGCCGCTTCGCTTGCAGAGCACCTGGCGTAACTTCGCCGACGAGCCCGCGCGCAGCGCGCTCGCGGAGCGCCTTGCGCGTTTCGCGCACGAACAACGTTGGTATCGCAGCAAAGCGCTACCGATCAAGAGCGTCGAAATCGAGGACGTATGTTTTTTCGACGAAGCCGGGAAGGATTTTTTCCTCGTGCTCTTGTCGCTCGAAATCGACGACGGCGTGCACGAAACCTATTTCTTGCCGCTGCGCTTTGCTCCCAATGCGGAATCGGAAAATTCGATGGCGGACGCGTCGGCGGCGCACGTGACCGAGCTCGAGATCGTCGGTGAGGGAGAACCAGCGCGCGGCGCGTTTTTGGACGCTAGCGCCGCCCGCGGTTTCGCCGAAATTTTGCTTCGACTATTTCGCGAGCGCACCTCGAATAGCAGCGAAAATGGCCGGCTTTCCGCGGATTTGTTCGACGCGAGCGCCGGCTCGGCGCCGAGCGTGGCCGAGCTCGAGCCGCGCTTCGTGCCGTTCGATCAAAGCAATTCCACGATCTTGTACGGCAATGCCTGGATCCTGAAGCTTTTACGCAAGGTCGAACCGGGCGCCAACGTGGAGCTCGAAGTCGGGCGATTCTTGGCGCGCGCCGAGCCGCGCGTGAAAGTGCCGCGGCCGCTCGGTTCGCTCGAGATCGATTCCGAAGCTGGCTCGCGCACGCTGGCTGTGCTCAGCGAGTTCGTCGAAAATCGCGGCAGCGCTTGGTCGGTCACACAAGAGTCGCTGTTCACGTTTTTCGAACGCATTCTGACGGCGGATTCACCGCTCGAACTGCCGGCACCGCCGAGCGCGCATCCCGCCGAGTGCAGCGAGCAAGTGCCCGAAACGCTGGCGCGCCTGGCGAGCCCATATTTCACGCTCGTGCGTCTGCTCGCCGAGCGCACGGCGGAGTTGCACCGCGCGCTCGGCCGACCGACGAGCGACGGCGGTTTCGGCCAAGAGCCGTACACCGTGCTGCATCAGCACTCGCTGTTTCAAACTGCGCACGCTGGGCTCGCGCGCATCTTCGCGCAACTGCGGGAGAAGGAGCCGAGTCTGCCCGAAAGCGCGCGCGCACGGAGTCGAGCCGCGCTCGAGCTCGAACGACAAATCGACGAGAAATTGCGGCAATTCGTCGGCGCGAAGCTGAACGTGACGCGGATTCGCTGTCACGGCGATTACCATTTGGGCCAAGTGCTGTTCACCGGCGACGACTTCGTGATCATTGACTTCGAAGGCGAGCCGGGCCGACCACCGACGGAGCGCCGTTACAGACGAAACCCGCTGCGCGATGTCGCCGGCATGCTGCGTTCTTTCGCGTACGCGACGGACAGCGCGCTCGCTTCCGAGCGCTTACGCACCGAGGATCGCTCGCGTCTCGCGCCGTGGGCGGAAGCATTTCGCGCCTGGGTCTCGGTCGCGTTCACGCGCGGTTACCTCGCGGGCATCGCCGGCCAAAACTATTGTCCGCGCTCAGCGGCGGATGCGCGTAGCTTGCTCGAATTCTTCGAGCTCGAAAAAGCGCTCTACGAAGTCAGCTATGAATTGAACAATCGGCCGCACTTCTTGTTCATTCCGCTTGCTGGGCTGCTACGGATTGTTGGTGTTTGATCGCGCGTGACAGTGCTTGGCCGCTCGCGCGTCAAGCAGCGCGACGGGCGCACTCGGCTAGCAGCCTTCGCGCGCGCGGCGCGAAAGAGGGGCGATGTGATGCCAATCGATCTTAGTATTTTAGTTAGGTTACCTGGCTCGCTCGGAGCTCACCCGCGTGCGCTTCGGGATCGAGCCACTCGTCTGCGCGTTCGGCGTCGATTCGCAGCAGCACGGCGAGCGGAAATTCGGCGAAAATCTCACTGAGTTCGAGCGTGCCGCGGCTCACGATGGCCGCGCCGGTGAAGAGCTGTCTGTAGCAGCCGGCGAGGTTTGGGCCTGAAAGTCGTTGACTACCGAAACACGCGCCGAGCGGCCACGGCGTTCGGCCGCGCGTGATGCGAAACGGAAAGCGCGGCACGACGCAGAGCAACTCGGGCACGAGTTCACTGGGGCGTTCGCCGTGAGTGCGCGCGCCGCGCGCGAAAGCGATGATATTCGGGTCCGTGTCGAGCGCGGCGTAGCCGCTTTGAAAAAGCTCCGGCAAGTCGCGGCGCAAGCGCAAGAGCTCGCTCACGACGAAGAGCTTGAGCGAACCGTTCGCGAAGTTCGCCAGCAGATCGCGGAGCAGCGCCGCACGGTCGCCGCGGCGTTCGTCGAGCGCCGCGAGCTTGGCTTCGAGCGCAGCATAGTCGACTGCGCGACGATTGTCCGGATCGACCAAGACTTGGTGCCACACTTCGGAGCCTTGGTAGGTATCGGGTACGCCGGGAGCGCACAACTTGA
>DASYCL010000536.1:0-3617 GCA_036500245.1 Polyangiaceae bacterium
GCGCCTGTTCGGTCAGTTCTCATTACTCGCCCCTCTTTCGAAAACCGTGATCAGCCGCGCGAACCTGTTGGCTTTGTATTGTTTCCGGGCATTCGGCTGCCGCCCTTCGCGCGCGCTTGGGCGCGACAGAAGAGACGGAGAGTGATGGACACAATTGATTGATCATCCCATCTCGGTCTCCCTCTTTCGCGTCGGCGCGCGCGCGAAGGGCGTGGGCCGCCTGCCCGGAAATAAAACAAAGCAGCAGATTCGCGCGGCTGATCACGGCTTTCGAAAGAGAGGCGGCCACGTTAAAACTGACCGAACAGGCGCCCGCCGCGCAAAAACCCGCGCGAGCGGCCAAGCGCTAACTCGCGCGCAGCGCCAAAAACAAGCGCAAAGACCCGACGAACCCTCAATACTGAGTCCGGCATAGTAGTATCCCAGCCCATGAAGCTATTTCGCTTTGGGCCCGCGGGCGCGGAGAAACCAGGGTTGATCGTCGACGGCGGCGGACGGGTCGATGTGTCCGCCTTCGGTGAAGACTACGGCGAAGCCTTTTTCGGCTCGAACGGCCCAGCACGCCTATCGCGCTTCTACGCCGAACACTCCGCCAAGTGCCCGCACGTCGCGGCCGACGCGCGCATCGCGCCCGCGATTCTGCGACCGAGCAAGATCGTCTGCGTCGGACTCAACTATCGCGATCACGCCGCCGAGACCGGCGCGCAAGTGCCGGCCGAGCCCGTACTGTTCCTCAAAGCCACGAGCGCCATTTGCGGCCCATATGACGACTTGGTCATTCCGCGCGGCTCCGAAAAAGCCGATTGGGAGGTCGAGCTCGGCGTGGTGATTGGCAAGACCGCGCGTTACGTCGAAGAAGAGCGCTCGCTCGAACATGTCGCAGGCTACGTGCTCGTCAACGATTATTCGGAGCGCGCATTCCAACGCGAGCGCGGCGGCCAATTCACCAAAGGCAAGAGCGCGGACACGTTCGCGCCGATCGGCCCATTCGTGGCCACGAAGGACGAGCTCGACGCCGCCGATCTGAAGATTTGGCTGAACGTGAACGGCAAAGCTTGCCAGCACAGCCGCACCAGCGAGCTGATTTTCTCGGTGCCGAAATTAATCGCCTACATCAGCTCGTTCATGACGCTGCTGCCGGGAGATTTGATCAGCACGGGTACGCCGGCCGGCGTCGGACTCGGTCGAAAACCGCCGAGTTTCCTGCGCGCCGGGGACGTGGTCGAGTTCGGCATCGACGGCCTCGGCGAGGCGCGCCAGCTCGTCACGGCGCACGCGTGAGCCGTGGTATGACGCGATCGCGATGAAGTTCGTGCACGCCGCCGACTTGCACCTCGACAGCCCGCTTTCCGGTTTGTCGAAGTACGAGGGCGCGCCGGTCGAACAAATTCGCGGCGCGACGCGCCACGCGCTCGAGAACCTGGTCGAGCTCTGCATCGACGAGCACGCCGCGCTCTTGGTCATCGCGGGCGATCTCTACGACGGTGATTGGCGCGACTACTCGACCGGCTTGTTCTTCAACAAGCAGATGGCGAAGCTGCGCTCGGCTGGCGTCAAAGTGGTGTGGATCCGCGGTAATCACGACGCCGCGAGCCGGCTCACCGCGCATTTGGCTTTGCCGGACAACGTGCGCGAGCTGTCGCACAAAAAGCCTGAGTCGTTCGTGATCGAGTCGCTCGGCGTTGTCGTCCACGGCCAGGGTTTCGAGAGCCGGGACGTGACCGAGGATTTGAGCCTGCGCTATCCGGAGCCGAAGCGCGATTTGTTCAACATCGGGCTCTTGCACACTGCGCTCGAAGGCCGTGCGGGGCACGCGCTCTACGCGCCGTGCAAGCTCAGCGCGCTGATCGATCGCGGCTACGACTACTTCGCGCTCGGGCACGTGCATCGCCGCGAAGTGCTGAGTGAAAAGCCGTGGCTGGTTTTTCCTGGGAATTTGCAAGGGCGACACGCGCGCGAAACGGGCGCGAAAGGCGCGACGTTGGTCAGCGTCGAGGACGGCAAGATCACCGCGGTCGAACATCGCGCGCTCGATCAAGTGCGCTGGCACGTCGCGACGGCGGATATTTCCGGCGAATCGTCGCTCGATGGCGTGCTCGATCGCGCGCGCCAAGCGCTCACTGCCGCCGCGCAGGCAAGCGAGGGTCGCCTTGCCGCGATTCGCTTGGCGCTCGAAGGCGCGAGCGCAATGCACGAAACGTGCGCCGCGCGAATCGATCAATTGAGCGAAGAAGCGCGCTCGATCGCCTTGGATTTGCCGAACGAAGCTTGGCTCGAAAAAGTCGAACTCGCGACGCGCCCGCTCGCCGAACGCGCGCGTTTGCGCGAACGCGAGGACGCGATCGGCGAAATGCTCCGTGGCATCGGCGCGCTGGCGAACGACGACGCGGCGCTCGTTGAGCTCGGCGCGGAGCTCAACGAGTTGAAGCGAAAACTACCGGCCGATCTGCGCGAAGGCCCCGACGCGATCGACCTCGATAGCCCGAGCGCGCTGCGCGAGCTCTTGCGCTCGATCGAAGAGACGCTCGTGCCGACGCTCGGCAGCGAGGATTCGTTGCCTTGAGGTTTCTGAAGCTCGGATTTAGCGCATTCGGGCCGTTCACCGGGCTCGAACTGGATCTCGCAGGTGGCGAACCCGGCGGCTTTCATTTGATTTTCGGGCCGAATGAGGCCGGCAAAAGCAGCGCGCTCCGCGGCGTGCACGATCTTTTATTTGGGTTTCCCCTGATCACGCAGGACGCGCACGTACATCCGAATGCGGAACTGTGCATCGCCGCGACGCTCGCGGACGACGCGGGCAAACCGCTCAGCCTCCAACGGCTCAAGCGCCGCAAAGACTCCCTGCGTGACGAACACGGCGCGCCGCTCGATGAAGCCGCGCTCGGCGCGCTGCTCGGCGGAGTCGACGCGCGCGTGTTCGCGCGCTTGTTCGGCCTCGATCACGTGGGCTTGGCCGAAGCCGGTCAAGCCCTGCTCGACGACAAAGGCGACGTCGGTGAGAGTTTGTTCGACGCGGGCTCGGGTGGACTCGGCATTCGCCGCGTGCTCGGCGAGCTCGAACAGCGCGCGGACGAGATCTTCAAGCCGCGATCGAGCAAGGCGCGCTTGAACCTGCTCGTCGAAGCTTACAAGGAAGCCAAGAGCGCGCTGCGCGACGCCCAGGTTTCGCCCGAAAAATGGCAATCGCAGGCGCACAAGCTCGACCAAGAAAAAACGCGCCTCGAAGCCTTGGTGGACCGACGCAAACGCCTGCGCGAGGAGCTCATCGCGCAAACTCGGCTGCAGCAAGCGCTCGGGCCGATTGCGCAGCGCAACGCTTTGCGCGAAAAACTCGAGGCCCTTGGTGCGGTGCCGGCGCTCGCACCGAACGCGCGCGAACGCCGCGAACGCGCGCAACGCACGTTGGACGAAGCCACGCACGAACGCGCGCGGCTCGATCGTGAATCGAGCAAGAAGCGGGACCGGCTGGCCGAGCTGATCGTGCCGGAGAATCTGCTCGGCGTGAGCGCTGACGCGATCGAGCGCTTGCGCGACCGCGTCGGCGGTCACCGCACGGCGGAAAAAGATTTGCCGCGCCGGCGCGAAGACGTGCGGCGCGGCGAAGCCAGCCTCGAGCG
>DASYCL010000537.1:0-2083 GCA_036500245.1 Polyangiaceae bacterium
CCTCCGCCTCCGAAAGCGAAAGCGAAAGCGAAGCCCGCGAAGAGCAGCCAACCGGCCAAGGCGAGCGCGCAGAAGCCGGCGTTGATTTCCTCCACCAACGCGATCGCAATCGGTGTCGGCGCGCTCGTCGTCGGCGCGGCGGTAGGCTGGTTCGGCCAGATCCAACAAACCAAGGCACGCCTCCACGCAGAAATTGCGGCGGCGCCGGCAGGCAGCGGCGCGCCCGCGGGACCGTGCGGCGCGTGGCAATCGAAGATTTGCGCCGGCGCGGGCGCCGAAGCCGCAGCCTGCCAAGAGGCAAAAGGCGCGGCCGATCTACTCTTGCCGAGCACCTGTGAAACAGCGCTCGGTTCGGTCAACGAAACGCTCGCCAAAGTGAAAGCGGCGCGAGCGTCGTGCGACAAGCTCGTGAGCAAGCTGTGCGCGGATCTCCCGCCCGGCTCGAGCACATGCGACATGGTGAAACAGCGCACACCGAGCTTCCCGCGCGAACGTTGCGATCAGATGCTCTCGAGCTATGACAAAGTGATCGCCGAGCTCAAGCGCATGGATGAGCAAGGCGGCATGCAAATGGGCGGCATGCGCATGCCTCCCGGCGGGATGCCCCCGGGTGGTGGGATGCGAATGCCACCCGGTGCGGCGCCGGGCGCCGCGCCGCCTGGAATGCCGCACATCACGCTGCCGCCGACGTCGTCAAAGCCGTAAGCTTCAAACGCGAAAGCGTGCTTACGGCCGCGCCGCGTAGTACGTCGCGATCGCTTGCGCCGCGTGTTGATTGCTGTCGACCGAGAGATGCGCGCCGTCGACCGGATCCTTGCACGCGAGCGCTTCCACTCGAGGCCCCACGCCGACGAAATCCGGATGCGCGGCGGCGACCTTCGCGATCGCCGAATCCTCGAACGGCGGCACATAGCAATCTTGGCGCGCCGCACTGGTGTTCGCGCCCGGGCCGTAGTCTTCGTTCGCGTTGCACTGCTGGTTGCCCGGGCAGCGAATCATGGTCATCAAATCGACCCAGCGCAGACTCGGGTACTTGACCTTGAACGTGGCGAGCGCGGCTTCGAGCGCGGACACCCATTGGTCTTCGCTCGTCATTTCCCAATCGAGCGCCGCAAAAACCAGGCGATCCGGCGTACTCGAACTCGCCGCGCAAGGTGATTGAATCGGCGAGCCCTTCATCAAATCGAAGGAGTCGCCCATGTCGCCCCAAAAGATGCTGTTCGGATCGGCCCACGTGTTGACGTAGCCATAGTGGTGATACTTCAGTTGCCACTTGGCGCCGTCCACGCCGTCGTTCTCGAAGCCTTGCGAGTACCACTCGTCCGTCGTGAGCAACCCCAAATACTCGCTGCACGCGAAGTTCGACGGCAACATTGCCATGCCGCCCGCGCCCGCACTCGCACCACTTGCACCCGCGTTACCCGCTGCACCGCCATTCGATTCGCCCGCGCTGCCCGCGCTGGCACTCGTGCCACCAATGCCACCCGAGCTCGACGCAGTCATCCCCGCGCCGCCGCCGATCGCACTCGCGCCGCCGTTCGCAGCGCCCGCGCCGCCACTCGCCATGCTCGCGTCCCCGCCGCTCGAGCTCGCCAAGTTCACGGGCGCGCCCGCGCTGCTCGAACACGCGACGCTACACAGAACTCCCAGAATCACGATCCACGACTCGACTTCGACGCGCATGGCAAACACTCCGCACCGCAACTCGACGAACACACCTCGAGAGCCGTTGGTGTCCGCGCGGCCGCTCAGACGTGATTTTGTTTGGGGGTGCTCCTCAGCGGCGCACGCCGGCCTTACGTCAACCGCGCAGTCTGGGCAGATTTGCCCGGAATGCTCTGCGACCGCGGGAATTCACACTCTTTTCGCGCCCGAGCGCGCGCGAAGGCTTCGGGCCAGATGCCCGGAAATAAAACGAAGCTCCAGATTCGCCGGGCTCCCCCCTTCGGGGATCGCGAAGCGCGTGATCACGGTTTTATGAAGAGAGGCGAGTAACGAGAACTGACCGCCGCGCTTCGTGACACCCGAAGGAGTGAACAGGCGCTCGTCGCGTCACTAGACGCGCGAGCGGCCAAGCACAATG
>DASYCL010000538.1:0-11419 GCA_036500245.1 Polyangiaceae bacterium
GAAGGCCAACTCCCAAGCGGGCGTGTCACGGCCAACGAAGTAGCAGCGAACTTCTGTTGCGAACGCCAATGCTGTCGATCCATACCCGAGAAGAGTGTGAACGCGAGAGACCAGCATTTTGGCCCGCATTTGGTGCAACTCAGTACCAACGATCGACCAATGCCACGCTGCGGCGTGAGCGGCATTCAGCATCTCGATATTCTCTTCGTCAGAACGCACTCTGCCGGCAAGGTCCCAAGCACGATTGTTACACTGGATGGCAAAAAAACGATCCCAGCTCTGTGACTGAATGTCGGTTGGCGGCGAAGGCATGGCATCTCCCCTTTTACATTTCGATTTCGCGCGGAGCGGGATTGTCCGCGAGAATGGCACTGCTGCCGGCGTTAGTAGCGCAGACCGCGTTGCCGGGTGATCTGCAATAGTACTTTTGTCGGAGCAGCGAGTTCGAAGCCGGTCGAAGCAAAGGGCCTACCTTGGGGGCGCATGGAGGTGCGAGGCTTATCTCAACGCCGGACTGTCCGTAGCGGAGCGTGGTGGATGGTCCCGGGACTCGCGCTGCACGAATCCTCGGCCCAGGAGGTCGCAGATGATTCAAACTCCGTGGAAGCGTCGACTGAGCACGCAGCTCACGTTGATTGCGGTCGTGTTGTTCGGCGTGTCGAGCGCCGTCGGCTCGGCCAATCTCTGGGCCTTCCAACAGCTCGACCACGACACGGTCCTTCAGATACTCGGCTGCGGCCACGAGGGCGGCGAAGCGTGTCGAGCGCTCGGCCGCGAGCACCTCGAGCGGCTTCACCTGTTGCAATATACGCTGCTCGCACTTTCGGTAACCGCATGCGGCCTGGTGCTGTGGCTGGCGATGAACGTTCGTGGGCGAGTCCAAGCACTGGCGACGTTGTCCGAACGGCTGGAGCGCGGCGAACCCGTAGAAATCGTCGTGGGTCAGGACGATCTCGCGGCCCTGGGTCGATCCATCGGCTCGACTTTGCGGAAGCTCACACTCCAGCACGCGGCAGAGCGGGAAGCTCTGGGTGAGCGCATCGACGCGCTGCTCACGCTGAACAATGCCCTGACCGAACGCGCCAGCGCGAGCTTTCCGACTAGTCTACAGAGCTCCGGTAGGTTCGCGGTGGCGCCCGCTACGCCAAATGAGCCACCGCAGCTCGGCCGTGTTCTGCTGGTTGACGACGAGCCGGAGGTGCTACGCGGTTTCGCGCGTGTCCTCAAAGCGCGGGGTCACGAGGTCACGACCGCATCGCGAGGTGACGAGGCGATCGTCAAGCTCGCCGGCGGAGGTTTCGATGTCGTCGTCAGCGACATCGCCATGCCCGATATGAACGGAATCCAGCTGCTCCGCGAAGTGCGAAAACGCGATCTGCTGGTTCCGGTAATTCTCGCTACCGGTCAACCCGCCGTGAAAACGGCCGCCGAAGCGGTGGAAATCGGAGCGTTTCAATATCTGATCAAGCCGATCCGCAACGAGAACCTTTGTCAGGTCGTCGAACAAGGGATCCGCGTGCGTCGGATGGCTCGGGTCAAGCAAGAAGCGGCCGAGTTACTCGGGCAAGGTGCTGCGCTCGGTAGCGATCGTGCCGGTCTCGAGGCGACCTTCGAGCGCACGCTAGAGACGCTCTGGGTCGCCTTCCAACCGATCGTCAATGCCAAGACGCAAACGATCTACGCGTTCGAAAGCCTGCTTCGCAGCAACGAACCCACGCTGCCGCATCCCGGCGCCGTGCTCGACGCTGCGGAGCGACTCGGGCGACTCGATGCGCTCGGGCGCGCCATTCGCGCCAAAGCGGCCGCCGAGGTTGCCAACGTGGTGGAAGCGCCGAGTCTATTCGTGAACCTCCACGTCCGCGATCTGCTCGATCCTGATCTGCTCGATCCCGAAGCGCCTCTCTCCAAGATCGCCCAGCGCGTCGTGCTGGAGATCACCGAGCGCTCGCCGCTCGAAGACGTCCGCGATGCGCGAGCGCGTGTCGCCGCGCTCCGTGACATGGGATTTCGCATCGCGGTGGACGACATGGGCGCGGGCTACGCGGGTCTATCGAGCTTCGCGCTATTGGAACCAGAAGTCGTCAAGCTCGACATGTCCCTGATCCGCGACGTGCACAAGAGCTCGACCAAACAGCGCGTCATCCGCTCCATGACCGAGCTTTCGAAGGGGATGGGCATGGAGGTAGTCGCCGAGGGCGTAGAGACCGTCGATGAACGCGACATGCTCATGGAGCTCGGCTGCGACGTGCTCCAAGGCTATCTGTTCGCGAAGCCGGGCAAACCATTCCCGAGTGTGAATTGGGGAAGCTTGGGTATGCCTAGCGCGAGTGCGGTTGGCTAAGAACTCACTAACGAAGAGATGCCTACGCCGGCTGGCGCGCGCGCGGGCACGCGAGACGCGCGACGGCTTCAATCAAGCTCGTGGCGTCGAGGGGTTTGGCGAGGTGCTCTTGAAAGCCGGCGGCTAACGCCTTTTTCCTGTCTTCGGTCGCAGCGAACGCGGTCACCGCGACGGCTGGAACGGTGCGCGCATGAGGGAGTCCGTCACCGCTGCGGAGTCGACGGATTAGGTCGTAGCCGTCCTCTCCAGGCATCGCAATGTCAGAGACGAGCACGCAAAACTCCTCCTCAGCCGCAGCGCGAAGCGCCACCGGCACGGAATCGGCTTGCCTCACTTGTGCACCCGCGTGCTCCAAGATCATCGCCATCAGTTCGCGGGCGTCTTCGTGATCGTCGACGACCAGAACGTTCAAATTTCGCAACGGTTCACGCAGCGTGCCGGCTTCGGTTCGACAGCCAGGCGCTCGTTCTATATCTGTCGGCACGCGGTAATTTTACCCTACGGTAGCCACCCGTGGAAGCGCGCTCGATAGCCTCTGCCGCGGCTGCGGCGGCAAAACGAGGCGATTTGTCACAGCTGCGTCTGGCGAAAAGAGGGCTTCCTGGTCTTTAGTCGGCGCCGAGTTTCGGTCAAGATACGCGCTACCCCTCGGGGCCGGAACTTAGAATGAGCGGCGACTCAGCATCTGCCACCGAGAATCTCGCGCGTGAGCTCGAGGAGGTGAAAGCCGCTCTTCAGAGCGCACTTGCGGAAGCCGATCGTCAACGGCAACAGAAAGAAGTCCTCGAGGAAGCGGTCCGATCACGTGACGCGGTTTTGTCGGTCGTGGCTCACGATCTACGAAATCCGCTCAATATCGTCTCGCTCGCGGCCAAGACGTTGTCGTCTCAGCTTTCCGAATCCTCCGCGCGCGGACTCGTGGAGCGCATCGTGCGCAGCGTGCACCGCGCGGACCGCATGGTCCGCGACCTGCTGGACGTGAGCGCGATTGAAACGGGGCGCTTCTCTGTCGAAACGCACCCAGTCGAGGCAGCCGAGTTGATCCTGGGAGCACTCGAGTCGCAGCACACCTTGGCTGCCGCGGCATCCGTCATCGTGGCCGCGGACGTTTCTCCGCGACTCCCGCCACTTAAAGCGGACGCCGAGCGTTTACTCGACGTGCTGGAGAATTTGATTGGGAATGCCATCAAGTTTACGAGTCCGGGAGGCTCGGTCACGGTCGGTGCGAGCAGCCAAGGGGACGAGATTCTGCTGTGGGTCAAAGACAACGGCGCCGGTATTGCCCCGGAGCAGGTGCACCATATTTTCGACCGCTTTTGGCAGGCCAAGAAGAAAGAGCGACGCGGCGTTGGGCTCGGTCTGTCGATCTGCAAAGGCATCGTCGAAGCGCATGGCGGGCGGATTTGGGCGGAGAGCACCGCGGGGGTCGGCACGACGATGTTCTTCACCATCCCCGCTGGCTCGCCGCGGGCGACCGGGCCCGAATCGCACGAGATAGCGAACATTCTTTTGGTCGACGATCGTGCGGAGAATTTGCTGTCGCTACAGACCATCCTCGAGCGACCCGACTACCATCTCGTCACGGCGCGATCCGGCGAGGAAGCGCTGGCGTTGGCGTTGCGCGAGAACTTTGCGGTCGCGCTCGTGGACATTGCGATGCCCGGCATGAATGGGCTCGAAGTCGCGGTTCATTTGAAGGAACTCGAGCGAAGCCGCGAGATCCCGATCATCTTCGTGACCGCGTTCGGGGACGACCCTGAAGAGATTCACCGCGCCTATTCCGCTGGCGGCGCGGACTATCTGGTCAAGCCGCTCGATGTCGAAATCGTTCGCAAGAAAGTGGCTGTGTTCGTCGATTTGAGTCGGCGCCAACAGCGCAATAGGCATTCACGACCAAGCGTACGCAGCTAAGGAGCTCACCAAATGACCGACGCACAGGCGGCCGGGTATGGGAATGGAAACGCGCCGTCTCCACCGGCGATGTCCGAGTCGCAGGAAGAACTCCGCGAGCTCTTGAGTGTGTTTCTCGCCGTGCGCGAGGGCGACTTTTCAGTGCGCCTTCCGGGTCATTGGACTGGACTCGTCGGCAAGATCGCGGATGCCGTCAACGACGTGGTCGCGGCCAATCAAAAAATGGCCGAGCAGCTCGAACACGTCGGACAAGTCGTCGGTAAGGAAGGCAAGACGCGGCAGCGCGTGCGCTTCCCGCGCCAGACCGGGTCATGGGCGGACATGGAAACGTCGCTCAATACTCTGATGGACGATCTGCTTTGGCCGACGACCGAAGTAACACGCGCGCTCGCAGCAGTCGCGCAGGGCGACCTGCGGCAGAACATGCGCCTCGACGTGGACGGTCATCCACTGCAGGGCGAGTTCCTGCGCTCGGCGACGATCGTCAACTCGATGATCAAGCAGCTCGGCGTGTTCACCTCCGAGGTGACTCGCGTGGCCCGTGAAGTCGGGACCGACGGCAAGCTCGGCGGCCAGGCGGAAGTGCCCGACGTGAGCGGCGTCTGGCGCGATCTCACGGACAGCGTCAACTCGATGGCGAGCAACCTGACCGGCCAAGTCCGAAACATTTCAGAGGTGACGATCGCCGTCGCGAGCGGCGATCTTTCGAAGAAGATCACGGTCGACGTGCGCGGCGAGATCCTTCAATTGAAGGACGCCATCAACACGATGGTGGACCAGCTGCGCTCATTCGCGAGCGAGGTCACGCGCGTTGCCCGCGAGGTCGGCACCGAAGGCAAACTCGGCGGACAAGCGATCGTGCCGGGTGTCGCGGGAACCTGGAAGGATCTGACCGATTCGGTGAATGCCATGTGCGGCAACCTGACCGACCAAGTGCGCAACATCGCGCAAGTGACGACCGCCGTCGCGCGCGGCGACCTGTCGCGCAAGATCACGGTCGACGTTCGCGGTGAGATCCTCGAACTCAAGGACACGATCAACACGTTGGTGGATCAGCTCAACGCCTTCGCGTCCGAGGTCACGCGCGTGGCGCGCGAGGTCGGCACCGAGGGTCGCCTCGGCGGTCAGGCACAGGTGCCTGGCGTGGCTGGGACCTGGAAGGATCTCACTGACAACGTCAACTTCATGGCGAGCAACCTGACGGCGCAGGTCCGCAACATCGCGGAAGTCTCGACCGCGATCGCCAATGGCGATCTGTCGCGCAAGATCACGGTCAACGTCAGCGGAGAAATCCTGCAACTCAAAGAGACCATCAATACGATGGTCGATCAGCTGAACGCCTTCGCCGGTGAAGTGACGCGCGTCGCGCGCGAGGTCGGCACGGAAGGCAAGCTCGGCGGGCAGGCACAGGTCCCCGGCGTGGCCGGCACCTGGAAAGATCTCACCGACAACGTCAACTCGATGGCCAATAGCCTGACCAATCAGGTCCGAAATATCGCGGACGTAGCGACGGCGATCGCCAACGGGGACTTGTCGAAGAAAATCACGGTCGATGTCAGCGGAGAAATCCTCCAGCTCAAAGAAACCTTGAACACGATGGTCGACCAGCTCAACGCATTTGCGGGCGAGGTCACGCGTGTCGCCCGTGAGGTTGGTACGGAGGGCAAGCTCGGCGGACAAGCGGTAGTCCGCGGTGTCGCTGGCACTTGGAAAGATCTCACCGACAACGTGAATTCGATGGCCGGCAATTTGACGGCCCAAGTGCGCAACATCGCCGAAGCGGCGACCGCGGTCGCGCGCGGCGACCTCTCGCGCAAAATCACGGTCGACGTACGCGGCGAGATCTTGGAGTTGAAAGACACGCTAAATACCATGGTCGATCAGCTCAACGCCTTCGCCGCCGAAGTGACGCGCGTGGCGCGCGAGGTCGGCACGGACGGCAAGTTGGGCGGCCAAGCAGAAGTACCCGGCGTCGCCGGCACTTGGAAAGATCTGACCGACAGCGTCAATTCGATGGCCGGCAATCTGACCGGGCAAGTTCGAAACATCGCGGAGGTCGCGACGGCCATCGCCGGCGGGGATTTGTCACGCAAGATCACCGTCGATGTACGCGGCGAAATCTTGCAGCTGAAAGAGACCTTGAACACGATGGTCGATCAGCTCAACGCATTCGCGGGCGAGGTGACGCGCGTCGCGCGGGAAGTGGGCACCGAAGGCCGACTCGGCGGACAAGCGCAGGTTCCAGGCGTCGCTGGAACTTGGAAGGGCCTCACCGACAGCGTGAACTTCATGGCCGGCAATCTCACGGCCCAAGTGCGCAACATCGCCGAGGTGACCACGGCTGTGGCACGCGGAGACTTGTCGCGCAAAATCACGGTCGACGTGAAGGGAGAAATCCTCGAGCTGAAGAACACCATCAACACGATGGTCGATCAGCTCAACGCGTTTGCATCGGAAGTGACGCGCGTCGCGCGCGAGGTCGGCACCGAGGGCAAGCTCGGCGGCCAAGCAGAGGTGCCGGGAGTCGCCGGCACCTGGAAGGATCTCACCGACAACGTGAATTCGATGGCCAAGAATCTCACGGCCCAAGTGCGCAATATCGCCGAGGTCGCGACGTCGATCGCGAGCGGTGATTTGTCGAAGAAGATCACGGTCGACGTGCGCGGCGAGTTGCTGGTCTTGAACGAGACGTTAAATACGATGGTCGAGCAGCTGCGCTCGTTCGCCGGTGAGGTGACGCGCGTCGCGCGCGAGGTGGGCACCGAAGGCCGCCTCGGCGGTCAGGCCAACGTGCCGGGCGCGGCCGGCACCTGGAAGGATCTCACCGACAACGTCAACCTGCTCGCGGGCAACCTCACGAGTCAGGTGCGTAACATCGCCGAGGTGACGACCGCGGTCGCGCGCGGTGATCTCTCGCGCAAAATCAGCGTGGACGCCAAGGGCGAGATTCTGGAGTTGAAGAACACCGTCAATACGATGGTCGATCAGCTCAACGCTTTTGCGGCCGAGGTGACTCGCGTCGCGCGCGAGGTAGGCACGGACGGCAAGCTCGGCGGGCAAGCGCAGGTGCCCGGAGTCGGTGGCACCTGGAAGGATCTCACCGATACAGTGAACGTGATGGCCGCGAATTTGACGGAGCAGGTGCGCGGCATCGCCAAGGTGGTTACCGCGGTCGCGAGCGGCGATCTCAAGCAGACCTTCACCGTCAAATCGAAAGGTGAAGTCGCGGCGCTCGCGGACACCATCAACAACATGACGAGCACGCTCGCGACGTTCGCGGAGCAGGTCAGCACGGTCGCGCGAGAGGTCGGCGTCGAAGGTCGCTTGGGTGGGCAGGCCGACGTGCCCGGCGCGGCGGGTACTTGGAAAGATTTGACCGGCAACGTGAACCTGCTCGCGGCGAACCTCACGACGCAGGTTCGCGCCATCGCGGAAGTCGCGACGGCGGTAACCAAGGGTGACCTCACTCGCTCGATTCAAGTCGAAGCGCGCGGCGAAGTCGTCGAGTTGAAAGACAACATCAATACGATGATTGACAATCTTCGGCTCACCACCGACCGAAATACCGAGCAAGATTGGCTGAAGACGAACCTCGCGCGGTTCACGAGCATGCTGCAGGGGCAGCGCGATTTGGTTCGGGTCGGGCAAATGCTTCTGTCCGAGCTCGCGCCGTTGGTCGGTGCGCATCAGGGCGTGATCTATCAAAGCGCGGATGATCAAAAAGAAGATGGCGCGCAGCTCAGGCTGCTCGCCTCCTACGCGGACGACGGCAAGGATGGGCACGCCGCAGCGCTGAAATTCGGCGAAGGTCTGGTCGGACAATGTGGCGTTGAAAAGCGGCGCATCTTGATCTCGGACCTTCCGGCGGACACGACCCGCGTGAGCTCGGGGTTGTTCAGCGCGTTGCCGCGCAACGTCATCGTGCTACCGGTGCTGTCGGAGGGCCAAGTGAAAGCGGTGATCGAACTCGCTTCGCTCAGCACTTATACGGAATCTCATCTCGCCTTCCTCGATCAACTGACGAGCAGCATCGGCATCGTGCTCAATAGCATCGAGGCAACGATGCAGACCGAGGCACTGCTCGACCAATCCCAAAAGCTCGCTGGCGAGCTCCAAGCGCAGAAAAAAGAGCTGCAACAAACCAACGATCAGCTCGGACAAAAGGCGCAGCAGCTGGCCGAGCAGAACGCCGAGGTCGAGCGAAAGAATCAGCAGATCGAGCACGCGCGCCGCGCGCTCGAGGACAAGGCCCGAGAGCTCGCGCTGACCTCGAAGTACAAGTCCGAGTTCTTGGCGAACATGTCGCACGAACTACGGACGCCGCTCAACAGCATCCTGATCCTGGGACAGCAGCTCGGCGAAAATCCGGATCAGAACTTGACGCTCAAGCAAGTCGAGTTCGCGCGCACGATTCACAGCGCAGGGTCGGACTTGTTGAACTTGATTACGGACATCTTGGATCTATCCAAGATCGAATCTGGCACGGTCACCGTCGAACCCGCGGAGCTTTCCTTCGCCGCGCTGCTCGATTCCGTGGCTCGGCCGTTCCGCCACGACGCTGAAGCGCGCAAGCTGACGTTCGACGTGCGCGTCGATCCCAAACTCGGTCGCACCTTCTCCACCGATCAAAAGCGGCTCCAGCAAGTGCTCAAGAACTTGCTCTCGAACGCCTTCAAGTTTACCGACCAAGGAGGTGTCCGGTTGAACGTGTCGGCGGCCGCAAGCGGTTGGTCGCAAGATCATCCGATCCTTCGGCACGCCGGGACGGTAGTCGCCTTCGAAGTCGCCGACAGCGGGATCGGCATCGCGCCCGAGAAGCAGAAAATTATTTTCGAGGCCTTCCAACAAGCGGACGCCGGCACGAGCCGCAAATACGGCGGCACCGGGCTCGGCCTCGCGATCAGCCGCGAGCTGTCACATCTGCTCGGTGGCGAGCTTCAGTTGCGCAGCACTCCTGGAGTGGGCAGCGCGTTCACGCTCTATTTGCCGCTCGAGTACGTCGGCCCGGCCGTGCCCGCGGGTCGCGAAGGCGTTCGCCCACCATCGGTGTCACGGCCGACCATTGCGACGGTGGCTCGCGTCGCCGACGCGACGCCGGAGCAACTCAACGACGATCGCGCGCTGCTGAAGCCCGGTGATTCGGTTCTTCTCGTGATCGAAGACGACCCACATTACGCCCGCGTGTTGCTCGATTTGGCGCACGACGAGGGCTTCAAGGTGCTCGTTTCGACGCGCGGCGCGGACGCACTGGAGCTCGCTCGCGAGTATCACCCAACGGCCATCTCGCTCGACATCTTCTTGCCCGACATGCTCGGTTGGACGGTGCTGAGCCACCTCAAACGCGACGCAAATCTACGGCACATCCCGGTGCAAATCATCACGTTGGACGAGAACCGTCAGGACGGTCTATCGCGCGGCGCGTTCTCGTTCATCACCAAACCAGCAACGACCGAGGGACTCGAAGATGCGCTGTCGCGGATCAGGGAGTACTCGATGCCGCGGCGTCGGCGGTTGCTGGTCGTCGAGGACAACGACGCCGAGCAACTCAGCATCCACGAACTTTTGGGCCACGACGACATCGAAATCGTCGGCGCTACGACGGGTGAAGACGCGCTCTCGATCCTCGCGAGCGAACAGATCGACTGCGTCGTTCTGGATCTCCGACTGCCTGACATCTCCGGTTTCGACGTGCTGAATCGAATCCGCGATGACCTCACCTTGCCGGATTTGCCCGTCGTGGTGTTCACGGGCCGAGAGCTGACGCCCGAGCATTCGGCTCAACTTCAAGATCTGGCGCGGACAGTCGTGCTCAAGGGAGTCGAGTCCCCTGAACGATTGCTCGACGAAACCGCGCTATTTCTCCACCGCGTGATCGGCGAACTGCCCGCGCACAAGCGGCTGATGCTGGAGCGCCTGCACGAGTCCGATGAGGACTTGCGCGGCAAGAAGGTGCTGGTCGTGGACGACGACGTGCGCAACATTTTTGCTCTCGGAAGCGTGCTCGAGCGCCACGGCATGACGGTCATCACCGCCCAGACGGGCCATGAAGCGATTGCGTGCCTCGAGAAGTCTTCCGAAATCTCGATCGTGCTGATGGACATCATGATGCCAGAAATGGACGGCTATCAGACGATGCAACTGATTCGAAAGCAGCCGTCATTGCGACGCTTGCCGATCGTCGCTCTCACCGCCAAAGCGATGAAAGGTGACCGCGAGAAGTGCCTCGACGCCGGCGCTTCCGACTACCTCGCAAAGCCCGTCAACACCGAGCAACTCCTTGCAACACTTCGGCTCTGGCTGCATCGCTGAAGCCGGGCCTCGATTCAATTCGGCAAAATCCTCAACGAGCCGCGCGCGTGCCTGCCGCGCTTCACGCGGTACATGTCCGTGTCCGCCTCCTGCATCAGGCTGGAAAGGTCGAGCTGTCTCTGCGCTGAGACCGCGAAGCCCACGCTGATCGACAAGCGATACCGAGCGCGGAGCTCCTTGTTTACTCGCTCGACCGCGTGCTCGATTGCCGAGCAGATGGCACTCGCGATCTCTTCGTCGCAACCGCTCACGAATACCGCAAACTCGTCGCCACCGAGCCGAGTGATGACGTCGCTCGGGCGAAAGATTTCGCTCAAGACGCTGGCTGCGGCGCGGATCGCGTGATCGCCCATTTCGTGCCCGAGCTGGTCGTTGATTTGCTTCATGCCGTTGAGGTCTGCAAAGAACAGCGCAGAGCTGCTGCGAACGCGGTTTGCCGCTTCGAGCTCCTTCTGTGCGAGTTCCATGAAGCCTCGTCGATTGTAGAGGCCGGTGAGCTCGTCGCGGAGAGACTCGGCTTGGAGTCGCGCCTCCCGCTGCTTGCGCTCGGTAATGTCGCGCACGGTGGCCATGCGCACGGACTTGCCACGAAATGCGACGAAGCGTCCTCGGACCTCGACCGGGAACGTGGAGCCGTCACGCCGCGTCATGACGGACTCGTATGCGACGTCCGGCGTCTTTGAAAGTCGCAGCACGCGCGCTCGTTCTTCGGGAGCCAGCAGTTCGAGCTCGGGTATGCCGAGTAGTTCGTGGGCTTCGTAGCCGAGCCAGCTGGCGAACTGCTCGTTCGTATCCAAGATCATGCCGTCACTCGTAATCGTGATGCCTTCGAAGCTTGCGTCGGACAGCACGCGGTAG
>DASYCL010000539.1:0-6575 GCA_036500245.1 Polyangiaceae bacterium
GTGAATCACGACCGGCGCATTGAGCGGGCCGCGCGACGGATTCTCGGCGCTCGGCGCTGGGATCGACTTTTGCTCCGGCGGATCGGCGTCCTTCGCGCGCTTCAGGATTTCGTCGTAAAGCTTTGCGCGCGGCGTTCCGGCCGCGACCAGCGCGCTCGCGACTTTGAGCTGCGCGTCGATCGCCGTCACGAAGCTTTCGAGCGGCTGAGCGCCGGACAAGCGTTGGCCGTTGATGAAGAAATACGGCGTGCCGGCAGCCTTGAAATCGTTCGCGAGATCGACGTCCGCGTCGATTTCGCTCGCGTGCGTGTTTTGCGCAATCGCGTTCTGAACGCGCTTCGGATCGAGCTTCAGATCGCTGCCGAGCCTCACGAGATCGGCGTCCTCGAGCCCGCGCTTGTCGTCGAAGAGGCCGTGCGTCGCGTCGATGAAGCCGGCATCTCCCTTTTCCGCGCGCGCTTCGAGCGCGAGGTTGGCGGCCGGCAGCGCGCGCGGGTGAAACGGCAACGGGTTTTGCCTGAGCACCAGCCGCACGTCTTTGGGATAGCGCGCGAGCACTTCGTTCAGCGTGGCTTGCACGCGCCGGCAGTACGGGCACTGATAGTCGTAGAATTCGACGATCGTCACGAGCGCGTCTTTGGGACCGATCGACGGCGCGCCGGCGACTGGGATCTTCCAGATCGTCAGATCGTCGGCGGGTTCGTCGTCTTCGTCTTTGCTCGGCTCCGGCGCGGCGAAGTTCGTGGCCACGCGCGCCTTGTAGACGGCGTCTGCGGGCGTGCCCTTTTGTGTCAAATCCGCCGCCGCGACGAGCTCGGCGTCGATGATGCGCGTAAATTCGTCGAGCGGTTGCGCGCCGCTCAGCGCTTTGCCGTTGATGCGAAATCCGGGCGTGCCCGTGGCGCCGACTTTGGCCGCGAGCGCCATGTCACGCTGAATTTTATCTGTGGTGTCTTGCAGCTCGGCGCGCTGGATCACGATCGCCGGGTCGAGCCCGACGCGGCGCACCCAGTCGCTGAGCGCTGCTTCGCTGAGCTTCGCTTGTTCGGAAAAGGCCAAATCCAAAAAACCAAAGAACGCGCGCGAACCGCCCTGGCGCAAGACGGCATCGGCGACCTTCGCGGCCGGCATTGCGTTCTCGTGGAAGGGCAGGGGATTGTTCTTGAACACGATGCGGAGCTTGCCAGGGCCGTATTTGGCTTCGAGCGCTTGCAACGTCGGGTGCACGCGCGCGCAGAACGGGCATTGCAAATCCGAGAATTCGACGACCGTCACCGGCGCGCTCGGCGAACCCCAAACCGCGTCGTCAGTGCCGATTGGCAGCGGATCCGACGTCGGTTGTTGAGCTTGGTCCGGCGTCGAGGTGGCGAGCTGAGCCACGGTCGTGCTTTGCGAAGCCGGCAGCGCGACTGCCGGCGGCGCATTGCCGGCGTGCGAGCTACCAGCGCAAGCCACGGCGAACCAGGCTGAACCAATCAAACTCATGAAGCGTGAGCAACGAGAAGAACGCATGCGACACGGTCATAGCGCTCGCGCGGCGCGGCGTCTAATGGCTCTCGCGCTCGAAACGCTGAAAATTCAGGGCGCTTCGGGGTGAGCGGCGGGGTCCGCGGGTTCCGCGCGCGGATTCGTGTCCGTGAGCGAGTCGAGTAGCGCCTCGAGTTCGGCTTGCGTGAGCGTGAGGCTCAGCCGCAAGCGCGCGCCCTCTTCGCCCACGAGCACTCGGCGCGCGGCGCCGCTCAGGATCGGATCGAGCGGCAGCGACGCGAGCGATGTTTGCAATTGCTCGAGCAGCGCTTTGACGTCGTCCGCGTTTGCAGCGTCTGCGTAGTCGACCAAGACCGAAACGCGCGCGTCGCGATCGAGTTCGATGCGCGCGCCGAGCGCCTTCAAGCCGCGCAGCGGCGAAAGTCGTCCACTGTTGTCACCCGACACGCGTTCGAACCAGCCTGGACTGAGTAGCCAAGTGGCGACGATGGTGCCCGCGCCGAGTGATCGTCGCAGCGCGACGTGAAGCGCGTCGCGCGGATTTTGGTGCTCGAGCTTGGGTGCATTGCCTTCGGCTGCGTCGAGCAATGCGCGAAAATAGCTGCCGCCGCTGACGATCAATGGGCCGCCATCGCGCGCGGCGACTTCGCCGCCTTCGGCCTTGCGATCGCGGACCGAGCTGAATTTGCCGAGCTCGGTGCTGATCGGGTCGCCGCCGCGTGCGTTGATCGCGGCGGTCGCGCAGCGCATGATTTGTGCGGCCGTGAAGCGCCCGCTCGCGACGATGCCGAAGTCTTCCGCGCGCGCGTTTGCATGTTCGCCCGCGTCCGGCACTGCGAGCGCGAGTCGATCGAGCGATGCGAGCGGATCGAAGCCGCACAGCTTCGACAGATCGCCGGTGCCCGCGCCGAATTTGGCGAAGCGTGTCGCGAGCGCCGAGCCGAGCGCTGCGTGTCGCAATTGCGCGATGTCCGCCGTGAGCACGAACGCCGCGCCCGGCGGAATGATCGCGAGTGGCGCCGCGTGTTCGCTGGCGACGGTATGCGCGCGCTCCGGATGTCGAGCTTGGACGCCGAAAACCCACGCGGCGAGCGCGACCGCGCCGACGAGCACACCGACGTGAATCGCGCGCTCGCTCAAATCCGATCGCTCGCGCGGCGCCCGGCTGAAGCGCGCCGGCCCTCGGGGCGCGCCGGAAAAGTCCGTCGATCGAGCGGCGCGCGTCGGCTCAAGAGCGCACGCTTGCCGCGCTTTTCCTGAAAACGTTGGCACAGCTCGGCAACGCTCGCTGGCGCGAGCGCACGCACTTTTTCCGCATGTGCCGCGCACAGCGCCACGATTCGATCCTCGATCAACAAGCGATGAAGCTTGACTGCTTTCGCGCCGTGCTCCGCGGCAGAAGATCGAGTCTTGATCGCGGCGCACATCTCACACTTCCTCGGCATCCAGAGGGCGTTATCAGATCGCGAAAGTAACGGCCAAATATTTGGCTTTTGGTTTGGGGTGCTCCTGTGCCGCTCAGCTCGCACTGATAGCGTGCTGTTCGACCCAAGCGATCACGTCTTCTTCCGGCCGAGTTCCGAGATGGCGCCCGAGCTCCTGAATCCCAGTCGGGCTCGTCACGTTCACCTCGATCAATTTTTCGCCAATCAAATCCAAACCCACGAACCAGAGACCGTGCTCACTCAGCTTCGGCCCGATCGCGCTCACGATCTCGCGTTCGCGCGCGCTGAGCTCGGTTGCGTGCACTTGGCCGCCAGCGTGGATGTTGGCGCGCACGTCGTCTTCGCGCGGCACGCGCAGGATCGCACCGAGCGATTTTCCGTCCAGCAAGAGCACGCGCTTGTCGCCCTGGCGTACGGCGGGTTGATATTCCTGCACCATCGCCAAGCGCTTGCCTTCGAACGTCAGCATATCGACGAGTGAACGCGCGTTGCGATCACCCGCGCTGAGCACGACGACCCCGGAGCCGCCGGCGCCGTCCAGCGGCTTGAGCACGGCCGTGCCGCCGACCGCGTTCACGAACTCGAGAATCGAGGCGCGCTCCGCGCTGACCAACGAACGCGGCATGAATTCGGCGAACTGAAACGCGAACAGCTTCTCGTTCGCGTCGCGCACGCCACGCGGATCGTTCATGACGAGCACCCGATCTTTCACCAAATCGAGCTGCTGCGTCAGATAGAGGTATGCCGCGTCGAACGGCGGATCCTTGCGGATGAAGACGGCATCGAGCGTGGCGAGTTCGGCGCGCTCGTCTTGACCGAGGGTGACATGCGGCGCGCTCGCGCTCACTTTGACCGGTCGGCAGCGCGCAAACAGATCGCGACCTTCGTTCGAAACTTCGCGCGGTAAGCAATGTAAGCATTCGTGGCCGCGCGCGAGCGCACCGCGCATGAATGCGAAGGTCGTATCTTTGTCCGGCGTCATGATTTCGGCCGGATCCATCACGAATAGAAAGCGCACGGACCGAATGTCACACGGCGCGCGTTAGTCGGCAAATCGAAGCGCGGCCACGCACGCGAACCCCGAAGCGTTCATGCGTCGTGAACTCCGCGATGAACCCGCAAGCTATCCGAATTTGTTAAGCTGGCGCATGCCCGAAGTAGCCGCGCCTCAACCGCCGTGGTCGCGTGTGCTGCGCTGGAACGCGCGTTTCAGCGCGCCGTGGTTGACGCTATTCGCCGTCATCGGTCTCGTGCTCGAAGCGCCGGGCGGCCAAGCCGCGCCGAAACCAACAAAAGTCGCGGTCGCGACGGAAAACGCGCTCGCTTCGCGTGAAGCGATGGCCGAGCTCGATGCCGGTGGCAATGCGATCGACGCGATCGTGCGCGCGGTGCTCGTCTCCGGCGTCGCGAGCCCGAGTTCCAGCGGACTCGGCGGTGGCGGCTTCGCGCTGATCTGGCGCGCGGCGACGCACGAGCCATTCGTCTTGGATTTTCGTGAAACAGCGCCGACCGCGATCGACGCCGCTGCGTTCGAAACACGACCGTTCAAACCGGAAGAGCGCGCTCGCGCGACCGGCGTTCCCGGCGAGCTCGCCGGCCTGTTCGAGCTGCAGCACGAATTCGGCAAGCGGCGCTGGCAGGATGTGGTGACGCCCGCAGCGCGCATCGCGCAACATGGTTTTCCGGTAAATCCGCACTTGGCGAGTATTTTGTCGTCGCCGTGGGCGAAGGTTGCGGCGACCGATCCGGGCATCGCGTCCGTGTTTTTTCCGGGCGGGCACGCGCTCGCTGCGAACAAGCAAACCAAAAACCCGAAACTCGCGCGCACGCTGTCGCAACTCGCGGCACAGGGCAAAGTCCCATTTTATGAAGGCGAGATCGGGCAGGATTTAGTCGCCGCTGCGCGTGACAAAGGCGGCGCGCTTTCAGCGGATGATTTGCGCAACTATCACACCGAGCGTCGAACCCCGCTGCACTTGACTTGGGAAGGCTATGAAATCTACACGATGCCGCCGCCTTCCGCCGGCGGGATTTTGCTGGGCGAGACGCTCGGCATGTTCTCGAAGGCCGAGCTTGCCAAGCTGAGTTTGAACAGTGGCGCGTACGAGCACACGCTCGCCGAAGCGATGCGCGGCGCGCTCTCCGATCGCGTGCGCTTTCTCGGCGATCCGGCCTTCGAAAAAGTCGATTCGTCGGCGCTTTTGTCGCCGCAGCGGCTCAGCCAGCGCAAACGCCGCATCTCGAGCGAGCGCACGCACGCGCTGCCCCGCTTCGAGGAAAACGAGCACGGCACCCATCACTTGATCGTCGTGGACGCCGAAGGCAACGTCGCTTCGATCACGACCACGGTGAACACCGCGTTCGGCGCGAAGTTGAGCGGCAAGAACAGCGGCGTCGTGCTGAACGACGAGCTCGATGATTTCACGAAGCAGAGCGACGTCGCGCCGTTCGGTCTGACTCAGAGTCCGAATCGCCCGCGCCCTGGCGCGCGTCCGGTTTCGAGCATGACGCCTGCGTTGGTCGTCAAAGACGGCAAAGTGGTGTTCGCGCTCGGTGGTTCGGGCGGGCAATTGATCGCGACCAACGTGACCGAGCTTTTGCTCGCGCGGCTCGCGTTCAATTTATCGCCCGATGAGCTGGTCAAATTGCCGCGCTTCGCGGTGCCGATGGCGGGGCCGAGTTTGCTGGTTGAAAGCGGCGCACCGAAATCGCTGCTCGATGATTTGAGCTGGCGCGGCGAAGTGGTGCAGGAAATGAAGCAGAATCCGAGCGCCGTGCAGGTCGTCGCGATCGACGAAACAGGTGTGACCGCGGCGGCGGATCCACGCAAATTCGGCAGCGCGCTCGTGAAGTGAATGAGCTCAGTACACGGCGGCGACGAGCTCGGCGCTTTCGTCGTCGTTCAAGTCGGTCGCTACGGCGTAGCCGACGCCGCGATGCTCGGTCGCCGCGATCGAAACGCCGCGACGAGTGCCGACGTACACCGGCTCGTTACGCACCGTGCGCGGCTCGAGTCGCGTCTCGATCGGTACGCGCGACGAGTTGTAGACGTAAAGCGTGACGCGATGTCCGCCCATCATGTAGCGCAGTGACGCGGCGTGCTGATTGCTCACCGGAACCACACTGCCGCCGACCCAGCGCGCGCCGTACTCCTTCAAGCTCGGCAAGCTGAGCGGTACACCGACTTGCGGCTCGAGCTCACTTAAGAGTGAAGGCTCGGTCACCTGCGGGCCGCCGCCGTTCACGTGATGATCGACCAACTCTTCGAGCAATTGGTCCGCGTTTTCGGCCTGCGCATAGGCACTCTTTTCGCCGCGCAGCTGGGCTTGCTGCGTGCTGGTCGACGCAGCCCAAACCAAAGTGACCGCGGCTGCGGCCGCCACCGGTACGACCGTGCGCCAGGAGAGCATGTGGTGATGCCGAGCTTCGCGCTCGACCGCGATATCCGCGACTTCTTCGCGCTCGGCTTCGGCGCGAAGTGCGGCCGCGATGCGCGCTTCGAACGCGGGCATCACCGGCGCTGCGCCGCGCACTGCGCCGCGCACGCTCGAGTGCAACGCTTGATTCAGCCGCACGCGCTCGGTGCAGGTGTCGCAGTCGACGAGGTGTTGCTCCACCTCGAGCAGTTGCTCCGGAGCTAGT
>DASYCL010000540.1:0-2728 GCA_036500245.1 Polyangiaceae bacterium
CCGGCGCGCGCGGCGCTGAACGTATTTCGCGGCTGCCGGAGCGCGAAACTCCGTCTTATCGTGATCGACATGAAGCAGCGCGCGTTTGGTCCGACGGGTCGTCAGGTGCCGGTGATCGGCCTCGGTACCTGGCACCTCGACGACGTCGAACCGAAGGCCGCCGAAGCGGCGCTGCACGCCGGGCTCGAGCTCGGCATGCTGCACGTCGATACTGCGGAGTACTACGGCGCTGTCGTCGAAGCGACGGTCGGACGCGTGGTCGCGGGCCGGCGCGAGGAGATCTTCTTGGTCTCGAAGATCATGCCGCAGGACGCCACGCGCCGCGGCACGGTTTCGACCTGTGAAAAGGATCTGAAGCGCATCGGAACCGATTACCTCGATTGTTACTTGATTCACTGGCCCGGGTCGCACCCGCTCGAACACAGCGTCGAGGGCTTAGAAGAGCTACGCGAAGCCGGCAAGATTCGCAGCTGGGGCGTGAGCAACTTCGACGAACAGTTGCTCGCGAAGGTGCTCGAGATCGCGGGGCCCGGCCGGCTCGCGTGCAATCAAGTGCTCTACCATTTGCAAGAGCGCGGCATCGAGCACCGCGTGCTGCCGTGGTGCGAAGAACACGGCGTGGCCGTCGTGGGCTACACGCCGTTCGGCGATGGCGAATTTCCGCCGCGTGGCGCGGGCGGACAGCTCTTGAACCAGATCGCGAAAGCGCGCGGCAAGACGGCGCGCCAAGTCGCGCTCGCGTTTCTGACCCGAAAAAATGGGCTATTCGCGATTCCGAAGTCGTCGAACGCGGCGCACGTGCGGGAGAACGCGGGAGCCGCCGAGCTCGAGCTCGAAGCGAGCGAGCTCGAGGCAATCGAACGCGCGTTTCCGCTCGGGCCGCGCCGCCGCGGCGTCGCTATGTTGTAGCGCGCGGTGTGGCGGACGCGACGCGTCCACCACACCGCCGAGGTGGGGCTTAAATCTTGCCCCAAATCAAAGCCAATCCGAGCAACACGAACACCACTGCGGCAAAGCGTTGCGTATGGCGCGGGTGGATCAGCGCACTCAAGCGGTTGCCCACGAACACTGCCAGTGCTGCAACCGAACAGAGCGCGGTCGTCGCCGCCAAGAACACGGTCACCGGCGCGCGGTAGTTGGCCGCGAGCGCCGCCGTACCGAGCTGCGTCAGATCACCCCATTCGGCGATGAACACGACCAAGAATGATTTGCTGAACACAGCGCGAAACCCTTCGGCCCGAGTTTCGCCGTTCGTTGCCGCTTCTTTTTCTTCTTCACGGCGCCACATGAAGAACGCGGACACCAAAAACAGAATCCCCGCGCCGATGTGCACCGGTCGCGCGGGCAAGAGCGAGATCAAGCCGCCCGCAGCGACGGCCACCACACTTTGCACGACCAAAGCGAGCGCCGTGCCGAGGAACACCGGCATGGCTCGATGGCGCGTCGCGAGCACTAGCGCGGCGACCGCGGTTTTGTCGGGCAACTCCGCCAAGAAAATCGTACCGAAGACGGTGGCGAAGATCCTCGGATCGATCATGGCGCCTCGTAGATCCGAGTCGAAGTTCGGGCAACCACGAATGCGCCGGCCGGGTACTACTGACGCACTGCGTGCGGCTTGCCGGTCGCGAGTTGTTGCTCGGGCACGCCTCCGCGCGGCACTACCGGATCGATCCAAGCCGGATTGCCGCGGCGCGGGTCGCGCTCGTTACCGAGCCGGAAGACGCGCGCGATTTTTTCGGTCATCGGCTGGAGCGCAGCGCCTCGGTAGCATTTGAGATCTTTGTCGCGCGTATCTCCGAATTGGCCACCGCCGTGAGAGCCGAGCTGATGGCTCCATACGTCCGTGAGCAGCACCACGCGGCCCTTCGAATCCAGCAAGTCAGCGCGCGAAAGCTGAACCTGCCCGTGACTCGCGTCGTCAGCCACGCCGCGCACGACGGCGAGTGTGCCGTCATCCCGCACTTCGTATTCGACGAGCGCACCTTCGACGTCACCCGGGCCGTAAATCGTGTCTTTCAACCCGGGAAACACGTAGAGGAAGTGGCTGTACACCGCGTCCATCGCGAGCGCGGGCAGCGCGGTGTAGGAGAAGAAATTCTCGCCCCAAGGTCGCTCTTCCGACCAATAGACGAAGTAGCCGACTTCGAGTTTTCGCCCGACTTGCTCGCTCCGATAGAGCACGGTGTCCCCGAGCGCGCCCGCGGACCATGAGAGCGCGCCCACGCACACCGGCTGCGCCGCGATGCGCGCATTTTCCGGCTCGTTTTCCGCTGTTTCAGGCGTGGGCCAGCGCGCATCCCGCGGCGTGACCGAGCAAGCAGCTAGAGATAGCAAGATGATGCAATGCGCAACGCAATTCGTGGGCAGCAAGCGAATTTCTCAACGTAGCTCATTCTTGCCACGTTCGTCCCGAAACTTTTGTTTATGACTCGCGTTTTGGTGCGCGCCAAACTTGCGCACACTCACATGCACGCACGTGAGCGCGACGAGCGCTGTTCGTGGGCATCGCGCAGGCACACGACTGTGATCGAGCGCCGCAAAAAATTTTCTCGCGCGGCGGCTTGCAGATTGTTTGCGAAATCTGCGCGCGGGCTGGCTCTAACCCAATCGAACGACGCGACACGTACTCATTCCCGGAGCCAGCATGCGACTTCATTCTTCGATCCGCGAACTGTCGAACTGGCGCCGCTTCGGCGGCGTCGCGGCGCTCACCCTTTTGCTTTCAGCC
>DASYCL010000541.1:0-5778 GCA_036500245.1 Polyangiaceae bacterium
TGGCATTCCAGAGTGCGCGAGGCGCGGTGGAAGCGGCGTTGATTGGCGCAGAGTGTCAGCCGAGATCTTCGGCCAAGCGTGCGGCGAATTCGTGCATGGATGTCGTGCTCTTGCCGCAGAGTCGTTCGTACGCGTGCTGTACGGGATGCGTCGCGCCGCCGTCCGGGAGCAGGAGTGCATAGCTCTCGGGCCCACTCGCGGCGCCGAGCGTGTCGCGCCAGGCGGCGCCGATGACTTCGCGTAGCGTCTCGCCGAGGTACGCTCCGACGAGCACGCTCGCGCGTTTTGCCCAGCGACCTGCCGGCGCGCCTCTGCCGGTTTGCGGTGAAATCAAGCTCACGTAGTTGTCGAGTGCGTGCAAACTTTGCAGCGATCGATCGAGCGGTCCGCCGCCGAACTCGGCGCAATAGAGCTCCACGACCGATTGCGCGAAGGCGAGTCCGAGTCGTGGCAGCATGCGCTGACTCGGCCACTCCGCGGGATCCCATGGCGCGGGCGGCGCGATTTGCATCGTGATCGGCGCGCCGCTGACGCGCGCGCGGCGACTCTGCGCACCGTCGAACAAGAGCCGTTTGCCTTGCTCGAGTCGGAGCCGGAGCTCATGAAACGGCGCGAAACGCGCTTGCTCGCTGTCGACGAACACCGCTTCGGGGTTCGCCAGCGAGCCGACCCAACTGCCGCCGTAACCTTGGCGCAGACACTCCCCGACGTAGGTTGCGAGCATGACTTGCGCGGGAAATGCGTCTGCAGCGAGCGCGGCGCGCGGCTTACGGCCGTACAAAATGTCGAGCACCGCTTCGATGCGCGCGATGCTGCCGAGCGACAAATCGAACGGCGCGAAATGCCGCCACACGGGTTCGGTCGTGAAGAAACCGGCGGCCATCGTGGCCAGGAGCGGAATCGCGTCGGTCGCGCTCTCGCCGACCAAGCCGCGTAGCTCGCGCGCCGCGCCACGCTCGAAGGCGGCGATCGCGTGCGCGTGTTCGCCGCTGAACAGATCGACTTCGAGCTTGTCCCACAACCTGACCGGCGAGCTCGTCGGCTGTGCGTTGGTCGACTCGACTTCTCGCAACGCGACGCCGAGCTGCTGCAGGCGATCGCAGAGGTGCTCGGCTTCATCGGGCGAGAGCGAGCGCAAGCGTTGCCAAGCCGCCTCCGCATCCGCGATCCGTCCGAGCCGCGCGCAGGCCAAGCTCAGCGCGGCCTCGGCGTCGAGCGCTCCCGGATCGAGTTTCAGCGCCAAGCGCGCCGTGGTTCTGGCGCGCTCGGGATCGCCTTTTTCGGCCAAAACCGAGGCGCGCAGTGCTTGCATCAACGCGGGCGAGGGCCCGCCCTTCGCGCTCAGGCGTGAGAGCACGCGCTCCGCCTCATCGATCGTTTGATGATTCGGCGCGCGCCGTGCCGAGCGCACCAAGGACCAAACGAGCATGAGCTGCACCGGCGGCGAGCCCGGGTCGTCTTGATGCGCGTGGCGGGCTTGGAGCAACGCACGCTCCGGCTCGCCGCCCTCGATCAAGAAGCGCGCACACTCCCCGCGCAGCTCGGGTTCGAGCAGTGGTGCATGTTCGAGCCGTTCGATGTGCGCGAGCGCCCGCTCGTGTTCGCCCTGACCCCACAGCGCGCGCGCTCGCGCCAGCATCGAGTCCGGCCCATGCCCGCGCGCCGACAGTTCG
Source organism: Polyangiaceae bacterium (assembly GCA_036500245.1). GTDB lineage: Bacteria > Myxococcota_A > Polyangia > Polyangiales > Polyangiaceae > PMG-095. The sequence continues at coordinate 1,674 of DASYCL010000541.1, forward strand.
ACCGCGTCCGACGTGCTCGGCGTGTACGGCTCCGCCACCAACATTTGGCCGGATGAAGTCGGATCCGGCTCGGGTTGACGGATCGTGTCGCGCGTCGGCTCGGGCAATTCGAGTTCGAGCTCGAACTGCATCGACGCGCTGCGCGCGCCGGGCGCGTAGCTCGGCGCTTGATTCACGGGCGGCGTGAAGCGCGGCACCATCGGCGCGCGCGGAATTTCCGGCATGCTCAGGCTGCGTTTCGGCTCGGCCTTACGCGCTTCGTGGTCCCCGAAGGGGGACTTGCGCGCGGGCTCGATTGGCGGTTCGAGCTCGGACTCGGCCGCGAGCTGATCGGCCAATTGATCGTGATCGGTGTCGACCTCATCGAAGCCGAGCTCGAGCGTCGGCGCGCTCGATTCCTTGCGCGGCGGCTCGGACCAAGCCGCCGGCGGATCCGACGGCGCGCTCGCCATGGGGGTTCGCTCCGGCGACATCGTCGCGCGCATGAAGCCTTCGCGATCCGGACGCAGCGTGCCGCGCTCCGCGGCCGAAAGCATGGCTTGCGCTTGCGTAAATTCGGGTTCGGCCTCCACCAACTCGCGCAAGCGGATCACCACGCCAGCCGAGTCGAGCCGCCCGCGCTGATACAAGAGCCGCGTCGCGAAGTAAGTGATCGCGGTGCGATGCACGTGCAGGTCCCCGAGCTCGGCGAGCAGACGTTGAGCCGCGTCGATCTCCGCGCGATCGAGTCGCTCTTCGATTTCAAGCAGCCGCGGGTGATCGAGGGGCCCCGAGCCCATCTCGAGATAGTCCCTCGTTATTGCGGCGCTGAGAAGCGTAGTCTCGCGTTTACGCTCGGACACGCGAGATGCAGCCCATTTATCGCCGGCTTCGGGGCTTCTCGCGCGCGCGTTCGGCGAGCGTTTTATTGAGTTATCGACTTTACGCAGCGAAACCCGATGCCATGGCTTTGCGCCGTAGGCACCGTCGCATAGCGAAATGCGGGGTGTAGCCAAGTCTCGTCGGTCGCATTCCAGGCACCGCCACGGATCACCTTGCGTTCGCCGGTGGCAGGTCCCCCAGGATTGACCTGCGCGTCCGCAGTGTACGGCCCATACCAATCGGCGACCCACTCGCCGACATTGCCGACGACATCGAACGGACCGAAGCGCGAGCGGCCGGCCGGGAATTTGCCGACTGGCGCGGTCGTCGCATAGCCGTCGTCGCCTTTGTCCATCGGAGTCAATTCGGGAACGTGATGAGCCTTGCCCCAAGCGACGCATTGTTCGTCGCAGGCGTTCAAGTGCTGCGCGGTCGGTGGATCATCACCCCACGGGTAGACACGGCCATCCGGGCCGCGCGTCGCGTATTCCCATTCTGCTTCGGTCGGTAAACGCTTGTCGTTGGCCTTGCAATACGTGTCCGCCATCTGCCAAGTCACGCAGTTGATCGGGTGATCCTGCTTTTCTGGATTGGCCCCGGTGCAAAGCTCCGAGTAGAGCTTGCGATCGCCGTCGGTGATTTTCGGCCATTCGACTTCGGTCGGCGCGCGGCGGCATTTGCCAACGTCCGAACACGCCTTGTATTTCTTCGCCGTGACCTCGTAGAGGTCCATGCACACCGAGTCCACCTTGACGTTGTGTAACGGCTTTTGATTGTCCGCCGCGGTCTTCAACTCGGAGCCCATGAAGAATTGCCCCGCGGGGATCTGCACCATGTCCTCGGGACAAGTGACCCGCGCGGGCGCGGATGCGGACGGCGCGGGCGCTGCGGCCATTGCGGCAGCGGAAGCCGGCGCTGGCGGCGCCTTACCTTCGGCGCTGTGCTTGCCGCCCATCATGAAGAAGCCGGCAGCGGCAACCGCGATCGCGCCGACGACACCGCCAATGATGAGCCCGGTTTTGCTGCCTGGCGTCGCGGCGCCCGCGGCCGTCACCGTCGATGGGCTACTCGTGCTCGATAGGTTCGCTTGCGAAGCGCGCGGGCCCGGTCCGGTTCCGCTGAGCGGCCCAGGCCCGGTGATGGCCACGGCTGGCGCGAGTTGCGTCGCGCCGTACTCCGAACTCGTCCGCGACACCCGAGCACCTTCGCCGTAAATTCCGGCCGCTTGCTCGAGCGCGGACCAAAATTCTTTCGCTCGCGCGTAGCGATCGTGCGGCGCGATCGCGAATGCTTTCTCGAACACGGCTTCGATCGCGTCCGAAACCGGCAGCCCGACGTTGCGCGGCGTCGGGCGGCGCGTGGGATTGCCGGACGAAAACGCGAGCTGCACCAAATCGTCGCCATCGAGCGCGACTTTGCCAGTCATCATTTCGATCGCCACGAGCGCGAGCGCGAACACGTCCGTCCAAGGGCCGGTTGCGCCGTAGCTGCGGCTGAATTGCTCCGGCGCGCCGTACTGCGGCGTGAACGAAGTGATGTTCATGCCGGTCTTGGCCATCGCAGCCTTGAGCTGCGTGTTGTCGGTCATCATCTTGGCAACGCCGAAATCGAGCACCTTCAAGGTGGGATTTTGTTGGGGGTTGCCCAGCACGAAGATGTTCGCCGGTTTGATGTCGCGGTGCGCGATGCCCTTGCCGTGCGCGACGTCGAGTGCATTCGCTACTTGAGCCAAGGTCGAGATCACGCGCTCGACGGGCCAGGGCGGCGCATTCGCGGCGCGTTCGCGCTCGAGCAGTTCGTCCAAAGCGACGCCGTCGAGCCACTCGAGCACCATGTACGGCATCCACTGGCCGTCCGGCGACGTATAAGTGCCGACGTCGCGGGCTTGCACGATGCTCGCGGTCTGACTGCTGAGCTCGGTCAAGAGCGCGCCCTCTTGAATGAACTGATCCTTGAATTGGTCGCGCTGGTCGACCGGCACCGCGGATAGACCGTTGAAGAATTTGATCGCGACCGGCTGATTCCAAATCGTGTGCTGCGCGCGGTACACGACCGCGAATCCGCCTTCCCCGACGAGGCGCTCGATGCGGTACTTCTCCGCGATGATGGTGCCGACGATGCCGATGGGGTCGCGAGTACTCATGAGGGGATCGCTATTTGAACCGAGAGGTTAACAAGAGTCGACGGAGCTGAACAAACTACCCTGGAATCGCCGGGCTTTTGCCGAGTAGCACCGAGCGCTCGGCCAAATCCGAGAGCAGCCGCGCGGTCCCCGTGAGGAGCTCATCGTCGAGCGCGAGTCCGAGTTCAGCGGATGCTTCGATAAGTGCGGCGCGCAGCGTGAGCCGTCGCTCGTGGAGCGCGGACAGCGCGGCCGCCGCGAATGGCCCGAGCTCGAGGTAACGGACCTCGTGCTCGGGGCTCCGATAAACCAAAAGCGAAACTCGCTCGCGCTCCGGTTCGACACGGCTCGCTTCGTCCTCAGGCAAGCGATGGACGGCAAAGTCGTAATGCACGAGTCGCGCCCCATCGATGAACTCGACGCACTCGTCGAGACCGAGCTCGGCCGGCACGTGGTGCTTCGGCCGAGAAAGCAAAGTCGCGACTTCGATTTGCAACGCTTCGTGCTGCGCGAGATCGGCAATGTACGCCGGCACGCTTTCGTCCTTCGCCCAGCGCGGTAGCGCGAACTCGAGGAAGCGCGGCGTGAGATCTTTCAAGTAGTGCGTGACTGGCGGACATATTCGCAAAAATTCGTCGAAGTCAGCTTCGAAGCCCGCGCCGAGTCGCGCAATGCTACGCGGGATCGTGCTCTCGAGCGCATCGCGCAAGTTCCGCCTGACGAGCTTGCGGTAGACCAGCAAGCGCGGAAAATCGCGTTTGAGCGCGCGCGCGTCCTCGACTTCGACTTCGTTGCGAAGCAGCCACGCGTCGATCGCGGAGCTGTCCGTCGCGACGATCTCCGGACCGAGCGTGAGCTCGGCGAGGGCGGATTCAAGCGCTCTTTGCATTGGGCTCCGCCGCAATGGGCTCGGCGGCAATGCGCTCCGCTCGCCGCTGGAGAGCTCGCTGTCGCACGCTTTCCAGCGCGCGCACTTCGCGCAAAAGCTCCGACAATTCGGGCACATTGTTGTCGCGCTCGAGCAAAATCGGCAGATCGCCCGTGCGTTCGAGTGTCCAAGCTAAGAGCTCGAACACCGGATCGATGATGGCTTCGCCGTGCGTGTCGAGCAGCATGCCGTCG
>DASYCL010000542.1:0-6765 GCA_036500245.1 Polyangiaceae bacterium
CATTCGTGCCACGCAAGCGAGAGCACCGCTAAAGCCCCCGTTTTTATGCTTCCTTAACACGCGCGCGCGGCGATTATTGCCGCGCTGTATCGCGTGGATGTCGGCCGCGCAGAACCCACGCAGGCAAAAGTAACGCACACGAAAGAGCGAGCGTTGCCTCCGCGCCGAACTCCGATTTGTGAATCAGCGTGAGCGCGACGCGGATCAAGCTGCCGATCCACAGCACGATCGCGACCGGGCGCAGATCCGAATCACCCACGGGGATGTCGAGCGGCAAGTCGCGTCGCGCGACCGAGCGATGGCGCGACAGTTGGATGACCGATGCCATGAACGTCACTCTGACGCCCTTGCGATCAAGAAACCATCAACACGCTGCCCCGCGCGATCAAGATTTCATTAACGCGAGCTCACGCGTCCGACTTGAGTCGGTAACCTACACCTGGTTCGGTCACTAAATAGCGAGGTCGAGCGGCGTCGGCTTCGAGTTTGTGGCGCAGTTGCACCATGTACACGCGCAGGTACTGCGTGTTGTTGGCGTAGCCCGGGCCCCAAACTTCTTTCAAGAGCTGGCGGTGAGTCAGCACTTTTCCCGCATTTTTTAGCAGCGTCGCGAGCAGTTTGTATTCGATCGGCGTGAGGTGCACTTCCTTGCCGGAGACGAACACGCTGCGCTTGTCGAGATCGACCGTGAGCTCGCCGACGCTGAGCACGGGCTCGGTGCGTTCCTGACCTGCACGCGCCGCATGGCGCAGAGCGACGCGAATCCGCGCCAAGAGTTCGCCCGTGCCGAACGGTTTCGTCAAATAATCATCCGCGCCGGAGTCGAGCGCTTTGATCTTGTCGTCTTCTTGGCCGCGCGCGCTGATCACGATGATTGGCGCACTCGCCCACTCGCGCAGCTTCTTCGTGACCTCGAGCCCGTCGATGTCCGGCAAACCCAGGTCGAGCAGCACCAAATCCGGATTGTACGATGCGGCCTGCGAAAGGCCTTCGTTCCCGCCGGTGGCTTCGACCAAGCGATAGCCGTGGCTCGTCAGCGACGCGCGGAGAAACTTGCGCATCTGGGCGTCGTCTTCGACGATGAGCAATAGCGGCATCACTTCGGTCACGGTCCAAACTAGGAGCGCTCTACGCGCGCTTCGTCAAGGGGTCCGCCAAAAGATCAGCCTTCCGTACTGGGCTCGCTCGCTTCGAGCTCGGGAGGTTTCCCCACGATCGGGAGCTGAAAGCGAAACTCCGCGCCGCCGCCCGCACGATTTTCGGCGACGAGCTGACCGCCGTGCGCCATCACGATGCCGCGACAGATCGCTAGACCGAGGCCGGCACCGCCCGCTGGTGCACCCGGCACACGATAAAACTTCTCGAAGATGCGCTGCTCGAATCCGGGTGGAATGCCGGGCCCGCGATCCAGCACCGCGACCTCCACACCGCCCGCTCGCGTGCGCGCGCGAATTTCGATCGGACTTTCGGGCGGCGTGTACTTGAGCGCATTATCGAGCAGGTTGGCCAAAACTTGCTCGATCAGCACCACATCGAGCGGCACGAGCGGCAAATCTGCGACCAGCGCGGTCACGACTTGCCGGCCAGCGAGCGCCTCTTCCATGCGATTCAGGGCCGCGCCGATCACTTCCTCGAGTGGTTGCCACTCCTTGTTGACGTGGAGCGCGCCCGCTTCGAGTCGAGTCATGTCGAGTAAGTTTCGCACCAGGCGGTTCAAGCGCTGGGCTTCTTGCAGGATCGTCTCGGTGAGCTCGCGACGAGTCTCGAGGTTCACGCTGTCTTCGAGCAGCATGCTGGCCGCGCCGGTCACGACCGCGAGCGGCGTGCGCAAATCGTGCGAAACCGAGCTCAAGAGCGAGCTCCGCATTTGCTCCGTCTCCATTTGCAGCTGAGCCCATTGAGCCTCGGAAGCGAGCTCGGTGCGCTCGATTGCAATGGCGATCTGATTGGCGAATGCGCCGAGGTGTTGCAGTGCCTCCGGCGTCAAATGCCGCTTCGGATCTTCCGGGCACACGCCCAAGACCGCGACTTTTCCGCGCGAGGCGAGCAGCGGCAGGTACATGCCGCGTCGCGTGGGCAGCGTGTCCGTGCCGAAACCCGCCGGCCGCTCATGGTCCCAAGCCCACTCGGCCGCGCTCTTTTCTGGCTCGTCCGCGTGGAAGCCGTGGCGGCCCATGTGCACCGCCGAGAGCTTCGTGCGTTCCGCGTTCGCCACGAACAACGCGGAATCCACGCCGAGCGCGTCGAACAAATGGCGCGCCGCGATTTGCGCGATGTCTTCCACTTGTTTGCTCGCGGCAAGCTCACGGCTCAGCGCATAGAGGCTCGCCGTGCGCTGCTCGCGTTGACTCGCGGCTTCGGCTTGGGCGCGCACCCGTTGCGTGAGCCCGCTGATCACGAGCGCCACCAAAAACATCACGCCGAAGGTAACGATGTGGCTCAGATCGCGAACCGCGAACGTATAGAGCGGCGGAATGAAAAAGAAATCGAAACAGAGCACGCTCAGCACCGCAGCGAGCAGCGAAGGCCCGTAGCCAAAGCGCAGCGCCACCAGCACGATGCCGAGCAAATAGATCATAACCACGTCGGCCAGCTGAGTACGGCCGAAAACCGCCCAGGAAATCGAGGTCGCGAAGCAGACCGCCGCGAATGCCGCGATCACCGCTAGCGGTGTCAGCGCGAGCGGCGGCGCGACTTGCATGGGTCTCGGCTCCGCGCCGGGATCGTCGCCGGACATCACGTACACGTCGATACCGCTGCTCGCACGCACGATTTGATCCAAAAAAGAAGGCCGCAATCGGTCCCAAAATTTGGCGTGCGTGGGCTTGCCCACGACGAGCTTCGTGACGCTCCGCGCTCGGGCAAACCGAATCGTCTCTTCGGCCGCGCTCGCGCCGCTCAGGATCACGGTCTCAGCGCCGAGCTGCTCGGCCAGGCGCAAGTTGTTCGCGGCTTGCTCGCGCGCCTTCGTGCTGAGCCGCAGCGCCGTCGCGCTCTCGACGTAGACCGCGAGAAAATCGGCGTGCAGCGCGGCGACCATGCGCCGCGCGCCGCGGATCAACTGCGCCGAGAGCGGACTCGGGCTCACGCACACGAGCAAGCGTTCGCCGACCGACCAAGTGCTCGCGATGCCGTGCGTCTCCCGATAGCGTTGCAATTGCGCGTCCACGCGCTCGGCCGTGCGGCGCAGCGCGAGTTCGCGCAAAGCGAGCAAGTTTCCTTGCAAGAAAAAATGCTCCAGCGCGCGCCGCGCTTCGTCCGGCAGGTAAACCTTGCCGTCCTTGAAGCGCTCAATCAGCTCGTCGGGCGGCAGATCGATCAAGCGCACTTCATCGGCGCGCTCGACGACTGCATCCGGCACCGTTTCGCGCACGATGACGTGCGTGATCTGCGCGACCACGTCGCTCAGGCTCTCGATGTTCTGCACGTTCAGCGAGGTGTACACGTCGATGCCCGCGTCGAGCAGCTCTTCGATGTCCTGATGACGGCGCGCGTGGCGCGAGCCTTCGACGTTCGTGTGCGCGAGATCGTCCGCGAGCAAGAGCGCGGGTTTGCGCGCCAACGCCGCCTCCACGTCCAGCTCTTCGAGTGTCGCGCCCTGAGCCGAAATGCGTCGCCGCGGCAGGAGTTCGAGCCCCAAGAGCAGTGCGCCCGTGTCGTAGCGACCGTGCGTTTCGACCACGCCCGCCACCACATCGCGCCCCTCGGCGCGTTCGGCGCGCGCAGCTTCGAGCATGGCGTACGTTTTCCCGACGCCAGGCGCGGCGCCGAAAAAGATGGTGAGCTTGCCGCGACGCGGTCCGGCCGGAGCTTGATCCGCATTCCGCGCGGCCGGTTCCAGGTCGAGTCGACTCATGAACGCTCAACAAGCGGTCGCAGGCGTTCGGCGATTTCGCGTCGTTGATGATAGTAGGCTTTGCCGAGCGCGGTACTGTTCCAGAGCGGTTCGTGCACGGACAGATCGGGCTTTTTCGTGAGTAAGAATTCGACGACTTCGCTCTGGCCGTTACCACACGCAAAGATCAATGCGTATTCGAGCATCTTCGTCGCGTCGAGCGCGGGCCCGCCAAGACCGATCTGCTCGCCGCTCGGCGCGCGTTCCGGTCTGAGCTGGCCAGCGTCGTCGAAGTAACCACGAACGAGTGCCAGGTCGCCGAGTGTCGCCGCGAAGACGAGGTTGTCGACGCGCGCGCCCGAGCGAGCCAAGCGCTCGATGCTGTCGGCCGAGCCGGTGGTGATCGCAGCCCACAGCGGCGCGCCGTCGTCTTCGGGGCCGTCGACCTTTGCGCCTCCTTTGCACAACGCTTCGACTACATCTGCCGTCACGCCGGCTTGCGCCGGAGGCGCGGAGCCGAGCAGCAACCCGAGCACAGTGTCTCGTTCGCCGTAGCAAGTGCAAGTGGCGTTCGGATCGGCGCCCGCCGCGAGCAGGATTTCGGCAACGCGCGCCGCGTTCTGCGGCGCTTGCCATTGCCGGTGATTTTCGATGCCGTTCGCGGCGACATAGTGCAAGAGCGTCGAACGGTGCGGGAACGGCGAGCGCGCCTGCACGAGTGCTGGCCGCCCGCTGACGAGCGCTCGAAGCGTGTCCTCGTCACCGTCGAGGATCGCGTCACACGCGGACTCGAACTCTTCGTCGATGGTGCGGTCTGCGGCCGTGACCGCCGTCCAATCGGCGAAGCCATGCCAGCGCGCGATTGCCCGGCGCGCAGCGTCGATATCGAGTTCATCCGCCAGCACCCGGGCATCGATCTCGTCGGCAGAAGAGCCCGCGAACCAGCCTGGTTTTTCGTGCAACGCGTTGAGAATCACGATGCTCGCGGCGCGCCGGCCAGCTCGTTGCGCTTCGCCGAGCGCAACCGCTTCGCGTTCGAACAACGCATGGAGCGTCGAGCCGTCGCCGTTCAGCTTGCGCGCTGTTCGAAATAGCGCGTCGAGCTCCCGGCACTTCTCAACGAACGAATTCATAGCCGCATTCGAGCCAACCTAGCGACCTACGTCAAACGCCGAGCCTCACATGACCCGATTGACCGCGCCCGCCGCGCTTCGAAGGCGCCCTCACGCCGAAGCGCTCGCCGTGGCGCTCGCTGGGCTTCGCACCAAGCGCTTGAAAAACAACGGCAAGCGACCCGTCAATTTATCGCGATGAGTCCGTGGCATGTGCGATGCACCGAGGCCGCCGTCGTCGACCTTGCCGCGAGGACAGGAGTCAGTGTCATGAAGCGAATCGAGACCTTGATTCACCCGTTGCTCGATCGCACCCCCGAACTCGAGCTCACTCGGAGCATGCGCGGCTGCACGATGGGCGTTGATTGGTCGTGCGTGCGAGCACGATCGAGCGTGGTTCGACCCGTTCTTTCGGCCTTCTTTAGCCGCAAAAGTCGACGCGGCACGCGCGATGCACTCGGCGCTCGACAATCCCGCACAACGGACAACTCAAACATGGGAACCGAACTCATCATCGTTGGTATCACCGTCGCCTTTTACGGACTGTGCGCGCTGTTCGTGCGCGTTTGCGATCGGATCTGAACCATGTCCTTCGACCTTTCCCTGGGAGTCGCGACCGCCGTCGCGCTCACCTTCTACTTGTTCTACGTCCTCGCGCGACCGGAGCGATTCTGAGCATGTCCGCTCGATTTTTCATGGTGTTGATCGTGTACTTCGCGCTCGTCGCGGCGATTGCTTGGCCGCTCGGGCGCTTCATGGCTCGCGTGTTTGCCGGCACGAACGGGCTGAGCCGCAAAATCGGCGCACCGATCGAAAACCTCATCTATCGCTGGGCCGGCGTCAATCCGAATCGCGAGCAGACGTGGAAGAGCTACGTGCTCGCCGTGCTCGGTTTTTCCTTTTTCACCCAGCTCATCACTTACGTGATGTTGAGGTTGCAGGACTCGCTGCCCTTGAATCCGGCGAAGCTCGGCGCGGTCGCGCCGTGGCTCGCGTTCAATACCGCAACGAGCTTCACGACCAATACCAATTGGCAATCGTACGGCGGCGAAGCGACGATGAGCTACTTGTCGCAAGCGGTCGCCCTCACCTCGCACAACTTCTTCTCGGCAGGCGTCGGCATCGTGGTCGCGATCGCGTTGATCCGCGGCATTGCCCGTCACGAAACCGACAAAATCGGCAATTTCTGGGTCGATCTGCTGCGCGTGCATTTGTACGTGCTCTTACCGATCTGCGCGCTCTTTGCGCTGTTCTTGGTCTCGCAAGGCGCAATCCAAAACTTCATGCACCCGACGACGTGGCCAACGCTCGACGGCAGCACGCAGACACTGATGCAAGGCCCGGTCGCTTCGCAGGAAGCAATCAAGATGCTCGGCACCAACGGTGGCGGCTACTTCAACGCCAATAGCGCTCACCCGTTCGAGAACCCGACTCCGCTTTCTGACTTCGTGCAAATCCTTTCGATCTTCGCGATCGGCGGCGCGCTCTGCATCACGCTCGGCGAGATGGTCGGCAACCGCCGACATGGTTGGGCCGTGTTCATCACGATGACCCTACTCTCGGTCGCGGCGGTGGTCGTCGTGGGCCATTTCGAGTCTCGAGGCAATCCACTGCTCGCGCAAATGGGTGTCGATCAATCGATCAGCGCGCTGCAGCCCGGCGGCAATATGGAAGGCAAGGAGCTTCGCTTCGGCATCGCCGACTCGTCGCTGTTTACCGTGGTCACTACCGATGCCTCGTGTGGCGCGGTCAACAACCAGCACGATAGCCTGACTCCGCTCGGCGGCCTCGTCCCCATGATCAACATCGAACTGGGTG
>DASYCL010000543.1:0-9893 GCA_036500245.1 Polyangiaceae bacterium
CGCGGTTCGGCTTGCCGTCGAGCTGGCGGAAGCGTTCGAACACGCGGGCGCGATCTTCGACGGGGATGCCTGGGCCGCTGTCGTCCACGCTGAGGACCAGCTCGAGTTGTTGCGGTCGCTCGGAATCCGAGGCGAGACGAACGCGGAACACGACGCGGCCGCCGCGCGGCGTAAACTTGAAGGCGTTAGCCAGCAAATTCATCGCGATGCGCTCGAGCTTCTCGCTGTCGAGCAACACCGATTTGCCCATCCGCGGCAAATCGACTTCGTATTCGACGCCAAGGTGTTTGGCTAAATCGCGAAAACTGCTCGCGAGCGTGCGGATCAAGAGCCCTATGTCCGTGCTCCTGCGATTGAGTTCGACGCCGACGGAGTCGACGCGCGAAAGCTCGAGCAAATCGCTGACATGGCCGAGCAAGAGGTGTGCGTTGCGCTCGATCATCGTGATGACCGTGCGCTGTTCCTCGAGCAAGTTGGGCGCTTCGCGCAGCTTTTGCACCGGGCCCAAGATCAACGTGAGCGGTGTGCGAAGCTCGTGACTCACGTTGGCGAAGACCTGCGTCTTCTGCTCGGCGAGCTCGAGCGAGCGCGAATAGGCCGAGGACAATTGTTCGACTGTCGCCGCGAGTTCGGTCTCCCGGCGCTGGCCGACTTCTTCCTTTTTCGCGAGTGCGGCAGCGCGTAGCAAGAGCTCTCGCAACAGAGCGACGGTGCCGATCCCGGACACTGCCGTCAGCGCGAGCAGGAAACCGTGCACGCGCAGATCGATGTGGAACAGGCCAAACGCATCGACCAGGTGCGCGACGCCGCTGAAGGTGAGGAAGATCGCCAGCGGAACATAGGCGGCTCGATGCCGCAGGCTCCGAAACGTGCGCAGTGCGTAGGCAAGGGCGAAGGTCACGGCAAGGCAACAGCCGCCGATCATCAAGTTCGACGCTGCGGCGAGGTCGAGAGCCGACACGTGATTCACCATTTCGAACGCAACGTGCAACATGAGCGCGAGTCCGAGCGAAGTAGTCGCAGAAGTCTAACCGCTTTCGCGAGACAAAATTGATCCTCGCCCAATTGTCCACTCTCGAAGCGATTGCTCGGCTGAGGGCGGCTTGTTGCAGTTCGCCTCAGGATGTAGGTGGTCCATCGACCGGCATCACTCGCTGCGTCATTAGCCCCGGAAATGCTTGCAGCTCGGGTGCGCGTCCGCGTACGTTCGAGAAAGGTTCAGTTGTTGTAGCCGAGAGGGGCTCGGAAACTTGAGACCGTCGATCCTATTCGTACCAGACGCTGATGAAAGAATGCGACTCGAGCTCGACGCCCTCGGCGTGAGCGCGGTCAGATCCTCACAGTCCGAAAGCGCTAACGAGGCCGATCTCGTTTTGATCGATCCGAAGCGCTTGGGACAAGATGTTGCAGCGCTGCGGCGAGGCTTCGAGGAAACGCACCCGGGCGTGCCCGTGGTGGTGATCGGTGACGCCGGGCTCGAGTCGGCGATTGCCGCGATGCGAGCTGGTGCGGCGGACTACGTCGAATCGTCCGCGCCCGTGGGCGAGATCGCGGCCATCGCTCGCCGTTTGGTTTCCGAGCGCGCGATCGTGAGCAGCTTGGCGAACGGACGGGAGCCGTCGAGCTACGCACCCGAGCTCGTGGGCAAGAGCCCGAAGCTCCACGAGTTGCGCGAGCGCGTCGCGCAACTCGCGACCTCCGACGTGACGGTGCTCATCTCGGGCGAGACCGGCACGGGCAAGGAGTTGGTCGCGAATCTGCTGCACACGAACGGCGCCGGAAAGAGCGGCAGCTTCGTCGTCGTTGGTTGTTCGACCATTCCTGCGTCGCTCGCGGAGAGCGAGCTGTTCGGGCACGTGAAGGGTGCCTTCAGCGGTGCGCTCAGCGCGCACCCGGGACTCGTGCGCGCAGCACACGGCGGCACTTTGTTCCTGGACGATGTGGGCTCGCTGTCGCTGGATTTGCAGGCGAAATTGCTGCGGGTGCTGCAGCAGCGCAGCGTTCGTCCGCTCGGCTCGACCCAAGAAGTCGCGGCTGATTTTCGACTGATCGCGTCGACTTCCGTGCCGCTCGCAGATTTGGTGACGAAGGGCGCGTTCCGTGAGGACTTGTACTATCGCCTCGCGGTCGTCGAGATCAACGTGCCGCCGCTGCGCGAGCGCGAGCACGATGTCTTGCTCTTGGCCGAGGTATTTTTGAAAGAGGCCTCGGGACGCGCAGGCAAAACGGTGCGTGCACTTTCGCCGGCGGCCGCGCGGGCGCTGCTCGCATATTGCTGGCCGGGCAACGTGCGCGAGCTCAAAAATGCGATCGACTACGCAGTCACCGTCGCCGAGTTCGATCACCTGAGTGAAAGCGATTTGCCGGAGTCCGTGCACGCGCGCCGGAGCCATCCCGGCGAAACGCGCGCCGACGATCCGCGCTGGTCGGCGGTCGAACGACAGCACATCGAGGCCGTGTTGCGCTCGGTCGACGGAAACCGCGCGCGCGCGGCGAGGCTACTCGGCATCGACCGCCGCACGCTGCACCGCAAGCTCGACCGTCTTTCGATCGACGTGCCGCCGCGCAGTCGTCCCGGTCCGGCGAGCGGCACGGCCCCCGCCAGCAAATAGCGAGAGCCGCGAGCGGAGTCTCGGCCTGGTTCAGGCCGAGACTTGGTAACGTTTCATCTTGCGATAAAGCGTGACGCGATCGATGCCGAGCTGGCGCGCGGCTTCCGAGCGATTGCCGCCGGTCTCGCGCAAGACCCGTTCGATGTGGGTCCGCTCCAGCGCGTCGAGATCGACGCGGCTCGAGTCCCCGCGATTCTTGTACGCCTCGCGCACGCGGACCGGCAGCTCCGGCACGTCGAGCGTTTTACCGCGCGAGAGCGCAACCGTCGCGCGAATGCCGTTTTCGAGCTCGCGCACGTTGCCGGGCCAATTGTACGCGAGCAGCGCTTGCTTCGCTGCTTCGCTGAGCACCCGCGGGCCGCTCGTGCCGGTGAACGCACGCAAGAAATGCTCGGCGAGTTCGATTACGTCGCTGCAGCGATCGCGTAACGGCGGCAGATCGAGCTCGAACGCGCTGAGGCGGAACAACAAATCACTGCGGAATTGTCCGGAGTTCGCCAGATCGCGCAGGCGCGCGTTGCTCGCGGCGATGATGCGCACGTTGGTCGATACTTCGCCGATCGTTCCGACGGAGCGCACGCTCCGTTGTTCGATCGCTCGCAACAGCCGAGCTTGCAGGCCGAGTGGCATCGCGCCGATCTCGTCCAAGAAGACAGAGCCGCCGTCCGCGTCGCGGAACAGACCCGGATGATTGCGCGTCGCGCCGGTGAATGCGCCGGAAGCATGACCGAACAACTCGCTCTCGATCATTTCTGGTGAGAGCGCCGCGCAATTGAGCGCGAGGAACGGGCCAGTGTGTCGAGCGCTGAGCGCGTGGATCGCGCGGGCGACCAGCTCTTTTCCGGTCCCGGTTTCACCGCTGATCAAGACGGGCGCCGGGTTGTTCGCAAGCTGGCGCACACGTTCGGTGACGAGCCGCATCGCGTCGCTCGAGCCAATCACGCCGGGCAGTGGCAGCACTTGTCCGCTCCCGCTTTCGGCGAGGCGATGCACGCGAGCCGAGCGCTCTCTGCGTTCGAGCGCGCGCCCCACGGCGTCTCCCAAATCGGAGAGCGAAAATGGCTTCGCTAGGAAGTCCGAGGCGCCGGCGCGAAGGCCGAGTGAGACAGCGCGCGTGTCGCCGAACGCGGTCATCAGGATCACGGGCAAGTCGGGCCGATTGCCGGCGATCTCCGCGCACAACTCGAGCCCGCTTTCACCCGGCATGCGAATGTCCGTGACGACTATGTCGACATCCGAGTGGGCGCGAGCGGCGCGCGCATCCGGACACACCGCCGCGTCATATCCTAGATCGCGGAGCGCACCTGCGACTGCTTCGCGCGTCTCGTCATCATCCTCAACCACAAGTATCCGTGCTGCCATTTGTGTCCCCGTTCGCGTCTGCGTTGCCGCGGGCGCGCTCCGATGTTGAGAGGTCTTCTCCTCTTCTGCCAGGATCTACAATGGTACCATGGGGGCAGAGCTCCAGGGGATTGCGGCGCAGCCTTGCCGCTCGGATCGCGCGAATTTACGCAGAGCCGAACGGCGGAATTCGCCACTCAGCCCTGCGCTCGATCGCGAGGCTTGTTGCAAAAAGGACTACTTCAGGTCGTAGACTTCGACTGCATTCTCGAGAAAGCGCGGTACCAGCACGCGCTTGCGCTTCGCGTCGAAGCCAATATCGGCCGGACCCTTGAGGTCGCTGAACGCGACTTGGAACGTGCCGTTGAGCGTGCCCTTGTAGATGCTCGCAGTTTCCCAACTCGAGACGAGGAGTTGATCGCCGGCTTGCACGATGCCGTCCAGCGATTTGCCGGGCAATTTCGTCACGTCTTGTTTTACGCCTTTGTCGTCGAGGCGATAGAGCTCATTGCTGCCGAAGGTGACGACCAGGACGCCGTTGTCGACCGCGAGCAAGCCGTTCGGGCCACTCAGGTCTTTGCTCTTTGCGACCGGCTTCACTTTGCCGGCTTTGTCGATCACGTAGACCGCGTCGGTGCCGGTCGGATCGAAGCCCTTTGCGCCTGATTTGATGCCCGAGTCGGAGACGAAGACGCGACCGTCCTTCGCGACAGCGATGTCGTTCAAGAACGTGGAGCCTGGGATCGCGATTTCACCTTTTGGCGCGCCCGTCTTGAGATCGAATTTGCGCACGACGTTGATATCGGAAACGTACAAGACGCCAGCGACGACACCCGTGCCCTTCGGCGCGTTGAGTTTCACCTTGTCCACGCCGCCCGCGATGAACTTCGGTTTGACGACTTTGCCGTCCGGCGAGATCTCCATGATGTAGCCGTTGTTGTCGGCTTCATCGGGCTTGCCGTTGATATTCGAGACGAGATAGCGATCGTTCGCTTCGTCGTAGAACACGCTCTCCGGCGTCTGCACGCCGTCCGCGATGCGGAACACCGGTGTCGGCGCGGCGGGCTTTTCTTCCTTCGGCGGCTCGGCCTTCTTCGCGTCCGCACTCGGTGACTGCGTCGCCTCGACTGGCGCAGGCGGCAGCGACGACGCGGCGGGCGGGGGTGGGGTTTGATCCGACGGCGGCGGTGAACCTGCGCAGCCGAAAGTCACAACCAACAAACCAACACTCAAGATCGATCGATGATGCAACATGAGAAGCGCCATACCACTACCTGGGTACGCCATGAAAGATGGCAGTCGTGTACGCCGTCAATGTCGCTCGAAGCGCATGTTTATGGGGCCGCTCGGACGCAGCGTGACCGCAGGAGTGAGCCTGAGGAGTGGGCCGTCGAGGAGGTGAAAATTGCCACGCGCGAGGAACAGACTCAAGACCAAGAGCGCTTCGCTCAGCGCGAAATGGTTGCCGATGCAAACACGCGGCCCGGCGCCGAATGGCATGTACGCGCAGCGCGGCAGTTCGTTCGAGGCACCCCAGCGCTCCGGTTTGAACAGCTCCGGCTCCCTGAAGAAGCGCTGATCGCGGTGCATGACCCAGGGTGCGATCAACACTTCGGTTTGCGCTTTGCATACGAATTCGCCGATTGCGCGGTCGCGCAACGAAACGCGAGCAATGGCCCAAGCTGGCGGGAACAAGCGTAAGGTCTCGTCGAGCACCGCACGAACGAAGCCGAGCTCGGGCAAATCTCGAAGCGTGGGTGCGCGCGCTCCGAGCACGCTGCGCGCTTCGCGGCGCGCGCATTCGGCGACGCGCGGGTGAAGCGCGAGCAAGCGGAGTGCATAGCTGAGCACGAGTGCAGTCGTTTCGTGGCCTGCGAGAAACAGCGTCATCGTTTGATCGCGGAGCTCGGCGTCGCTCAGCTGACCTTCCGAGTCGGATGCTGCGATCAAGCGCGAGAGCAAATCCGTACCGGCGCCGCCAGCGGCTTTCTTTTGGGCGATCAACTCGAGCACCACCAAATCGAGCGCTCGGCGCAAGCGCGCGATGTTCCGTCGGCTCACGAAGGTGACCCAAGGGGGTAGCCCGGTCCGCAGCGAAAGGCGCAGCGGCGAATACTCGGCCATGATGCCGTCGAGTGCGGCCTCGACCTCGGCCGCCCGCGACACCTGGCTGCCGAACAACGTCTTGACCAAAATTTCGAGCGTGAGGTGCATCATGCTCGCGTGGATGTCGAGCGGTTTGCCGTCGCCAACGCGGGCGAGAAATTCTTCGGCGGAAGCCACCATTTGTTCGGCGTAACTTGCGATTTCCGCGCGCTGAAACGACGGCGCCGAGAGCTTGCGTTGCCGTCGCCATTCTCGGCCTTCGCTATTGAGAAGCCCTCGACCGAGAATCTGCTCGAGATCACGCACGAAGGCATCTTTTTCGAACGAGGAGTGATCGGTGACGAGCACAGTTTCGATCAGCTCGGGATCGAACAGCGCCAAGTGATAGGTACCGAAGATCTCGAAGGCCGTTGCGCGAGGAGAGTGGGCTCGCGCGTCCTCGAAGCGCTGCAATGGGCGCTTGCGATAGCGCAGCAGCGAGCCGAATCCGGACAAGCGCGGCTCGGGTGCGAGTTCTATCGAGCCTTCTTGCATCAAGCGCCTGCGAGGGCGAGCGCCGCTTTTTCGGCAGAGCGGATTGCGGCGTCGATGCCGGAACCGTGAAATGCAGAACCCGCGAGTACTATTCGATGCGGAGAGAGCGCGTGCTCGAGCTCGACGACTCGCGCGCGATGCGCGTCGTCGAACACGGGGAGCGCAGCGGGCCAGCGTGAAATCCACGCGTGCTCGGCTTCGCCCAAGAGCGGCAGCGCGCGCGACAAGGCGCGCTCGGTGCGACTCTTCCAGGCCCTATCACTATGGCCGAGCTCTTCGGCGCTCGGACGAAAAAAAGCGCGCAACAGCAGGTGGCCCGGCGGCGCTCGTTCGGGCAGTTTGCTGGACGCGAAGGTCACGGCGCGCAGGCCGTCTAGCTCCTCCGGTTTGGGCACGACCATACCCGTGCCGTCGAGCGGGTGGTTCACGCATTCACGAGGGAACGCGAGCGACACGGTGACGCTCGAGTGCAGCCGCGCAGCGCGGAGCGCGCCGGCTTTCGCCCCAAACGATTGTTCGAGCATGGCCGCCGCCGGGTGAGCGCCGGTTGCGACGGCGACGCCGTCAAACTCTCGCGAGCGGCCATCGCCCGAGCTCAGCCTGATGACGCGCGCGCCCGGCGCGATCTCCGTCACCGTCGTGCCCAAGCTTAGCTCGATCTTCCCGTCGAGCGAGCTGAAGACGGATTCGGGTAGCTCGGCCATGCCGCGACGAAATGAGCGAATGCCGCGGCCGAGCTCGTCGCTTTCGACTTGAAACCCGAGCATGCGGCCGGCTTCTCCGGGCGCGAGGGGGACGAGCTCTCCTGAGTCGTAACGATATGAGTTGAACACGAGCTGATCGACCAAAGCGTCGGCGACGCCGACCGCGTTCGCTAGCGCTGGCACCGCGTCGCCGCGCGCGACGAAGCCCTCCGCTCCGTGCTCGACGACGAAGCCATGACTCGACTCGCTCCACAGCTGCCCGCCGATTCGGTCGCTCGCTTCGAACAACGTGACCGAGTCGTGGGCGCGCGCCCGACGCAGCGCGACAGTGAGCCCGGCGATGCCGCCGCCGACCACGGCGATGCGTTGCATACACATGGCCTAGCATGCGTCGCCGTCGGTTCGCCACGGCGCACATGAGTAGGACGGCGAGAAGCTGATTTAGCCGCCGACGGCATTCGGGGCGAGCACCGCGCTGGTGATCGTGCGAGTCATCAGCGCCACTCCCGTTGCATTCAGATGAATCAGATCCTTGGTGATGTTCGGGACGTTCGATACGGCTTGCCAGTCGGCGATCGCAAGCTCCGGATGATGCGCGCCGAGCGCGCGAATGCGCTCATTGACGTATGGGAAAAACCAGGCGTACTTCTCGTATTGATCGCGGCCAGCTTCCGTGACGAGGTCCGGGGCTGGCTCGCGCAACGTGATCCAAACGACTTTTTTTGCGCCGCAGGCTTTGAGATCGGCGAGCAGCTTCTCTGCGCCGCGATCCCAGAGCGCACTCCAGCGGCCGTAGTTTTTGCGATCTTTTTCGAACAGCGAATTGTAGGCGAGGCCCACCACGACGACCGAGCCGACGCCGCGTGCGTTCAAAAACTCGGGCACGACCTGTTTGACCATCAAAGCCGGTCGCCCGAGCACTTCTACTTTCCAATCCGGGAGCGCTAGCGGCAATGACCTAGTCACCCCGAGAGTGACCGAATCGCTGAGCAGTGTGAGGGTCTTTGGCCACGCTGGGTCGAGCGGGACGCCGCGACCCAGTTCGAGTTCACTGCTCGGCGCTGGCGCGCTCGGCGTCGGACCGCCGCGCAGAGCAGTCGTGCGCGACTCCGCAATGGGGGACGCGCTGCTCAAGCGCGCGGATGCATTGTGCGTATCGGTGAGGGTGGCGAGCGCGACCGCGAAGGCTGCGATGAGAGCTGCGCATGCCGCGAAGAGCAGCGGCCGTGGACGAAGACGCGCGAGCGACCAGCTGAGCGCGCCGTTTCGCACGGGCGTCTCGACGCAGCGATAGCAGAGCTCGCTGCACGCGAACGTCAGCGCCACGCGGAGTAGCAAAAGGCGCACGCCGCTGAGCGTTAGATCCTGGTCTGGCCGGGTCAGCGCGAATATCGGCCAGTGCCACAGATACAACCCGTACGAACGTCGCCCGATCCATGCGAGCGACGGCGCGCCGAGCAATGACGCCATGCGCGTCGGCGCGACCAAAGCGGCGATCAACGCACAGGAAGCGAGATCGATCAGCACGAGCCCACCCCGATAGACCAAGGCATCGTGGCTCGTCCAAGTCACGACGGCGAAGCTCAGCAGCGCGAGCCCGCTCGCGGCAAGGACATCGAGCAGTGCGCACGCGCGCGCCGAGCTGTGCAATCGGGATTCGGACGATGCGGGCCACACGACCGCCAGCGCGGCGCCGAGCAAAAGCCCTGAAAGCCTGCAATCGGTGCCAATGTAGATGCGCGTCGGATCGAGCGCGGGATCGAAAGAGTGTGCTTGCCACAGCGCGGACGCGAACGCGCCGCACAGCGCAGTCGGCAAGAACCAGCGCGGTGCGACTCGGGCGAGCAGCGCCACGCAGAGCGGCCAAACCAAATAAAATTGCTCCTCGACGGCGAGCGACCACAAATGGAGGAGTAGCGGCGGCCGCTCGATCGCCATGAAATACGAGTGATGGTGAACGAGCTGCCACCAGTTACTGACGTACAGGCACGCCGCGACCAAATCCGAGCGCGTCGAATCGAGCGAGTCCGGCGCGAGCCAGAGCGACGCGAAGAGCGAGCAGACGAGCAACGCAAACAACGCGGGCAATAGCCGGCGCGCGCGTCTCCGCCAAAAGTCCGGTAGTGAAATCCGGCCTAAGCTGCGCCATTCAGCGAGTAGCAATGAGGTGATCAGGTAACCGCTGATCACGAAGAAGACTTCGACGCCGAGGAACCCGCCGCGCATGCCGGCGAGTTCGGCGTGAAAGGCGATCACTGCCAGCACGGACAGCGCGCGCAGGCCGTCGAGGGCCGGGAAGTACCGGCCGAGGCTCCGCTCGCGTTCACTTGGCTCAAGCATCCCGCGCACAAGTATCAGCGCGACGCCCGGCGCGGAGTCAAGAATCGAAGCCGAACACGCCCTGCGGATCGGTCGGTTTGGCCCGTGCGTTGACGTTGGGTTCTGCGGGCAACGTGGCGCGCCGGCCGCTCACGATGACTTCTTCCCGACCGTTTTCGTCGACTGTGCGCACGAGGCGGTAAGTGGTGTTGCCGTCGGCGCGCGCGACTTCGGGCGCGGCGATCAAGAGTTGTAGATCGAGCGTCTGGCACAAATC
>DASYCL010000544.1:0-3281 GCA_036500245.1 Polyangiaceae bacterium
CCCCAAATCGTCGATCGCGCGCTCGCCCTCGCCAACGCGGTCAAGCTGAACGAAAACGAAGCCGCGACGCTCGCACGCCTGTTCGGGCAAAAAGACGTCACCGCATGGCTCTTCGAGCAGCGCAACGTCGAGCTCGTCGCCATCACGCGCGGCGCACGCGGCGCGATGCTCAGCACCGAGCGCGAGCGGGTCGAGCATCCAGGCTTTCCACTGAGCTCGTCGAACGGCGATCCAGTCGGCGCCGGCGACGCGTTCAGCGCCGCGCTCTCGCTCGAGTTGTGCCGAAAATCGCCGCTCTCCGTCTGCCTCGAGCGCGCCAATCGCTACGCCGCGCACGTCGCTTCGCGCGCGGGCGGCATGCCGAGCGCGGCTGACTACAAGTACTGATTGACCAGATTTTCGAGCGCCTCTTGCCGGCCCGAGCGCGGCTTCGGTTCGAGTCCCTGCGCGAGCACGTGATCGGAAAGATCTGCGAGGCTCAATTTGCCGCCGAGGATGCGCTCGCCGAGATCACGTTTCCAGCCCGCGTAGCGCTGGTCGATCACATTTGCGAGCTTACCGTCGTTCGACATGCGCTCGGCGATCAAGAGCGAGCGGGCAAGCGTATCCATCCCGCCGACATGCGCGTGGAACAGATCCTCGGGATCCATACTCTGACGGCGCAACTTGGCATCGAAGTTCATGCCGCCGGAGCTGAATCCTCCGCCGCGCAAGATCGCGTGCATCACGAGCGCGATCTCGGAGATGTCGTTCGGGAATTGATCGGTGTCCCAACCGAGCAGCGAGTCGCCGCGGTTCATGTCGATGCTACCGAACACGCCGTTGGCGAGCGCGTAGGCCACCTCGTGCTGGAACGAATGCCCGCTCAAGATCGCATGGTTCGCTTCGATGTTGACGCGGTACTCTCGCTCGAGCCCATAGCGCTGCAAGAACGCGTACACAGTCGCAGTGTCGAAATCGTATTGATGCTTGGTCGGCTCCTTCGGCTTCGGCTCCAGTAAAAGCAGGCCTTTGAAGCCGATTTTCTGCTTGTGCTCGGCGACCAAGGTCAAGAAGCGGCCGAGCTGGTCGGCTTCGCGCTTCATGTCCGTGTTGAGCAAGGTCTCGTAGCCTTCGCGGCCGCCCCAGAGCACGTAATTTTCGCCCTTGAGCTGGTGCGTGAGCTCGAAAATTTTCTTCACCTGCGCGGCAGCGTAGGCGAACACTTCCGGGTCGGGGTTCGTCGCCGCGCCGCTCATGTAACGCGGATGGCTGAATAGGTTCGCCGTACCCCAAAGCAGCCTCACGCCCGTGCGCTCCATCTCCTTCTGAGCGCTGGCGGCCAAGCGATCGAGGTTCGCGTGGCTCTCTTTCAGCGTGGCGCCTTCGGGCGCGATGTCGCGATCGTGAAAAGTAAAGAACGGCGCGCCGAGCTTCTCGAAGAACTCGAACGCAGCGTGGAGCTTCATCTCCGCGGCTTCGATCGGATTCTGCATTTTGAACCAAGGCCGGTCGAAAGTTCCCGCGCCGAACACATCCGAACCGGGCCACGCGAAGCTGTGCCAGTAGCAGACGGCGCAACGCAGCTGCTCTTCCATGCGCTTGCCGCACACGATGCGGTTCTTGTCGTAGTAGCGAAACGCGAGCGCATTCTCGCTCGTGGGGCCTTCGAACTTGATCGGCTGAATGCCGGCAAAAAAACTGGAGCGCGAATCGGTCATGGCGCGGATCCCTTCGTGCAAAAGCCTAATTTACGCGCGAAACCGCTGGTCGCAGCGCACGGCGCATTTACTTAACAAAGTTAATCTATTCTAGCCAGAGTCACAAGCACTTTCTGCGGCGCATCGCGAACGCGCCGTTTTGGCGCTCGACGGTCTGCTCGGACCGTGGCACGACCGAGGCCGCGCAGATGGATAGCCAAGCCGTGGGCGCGCTCCCGAGCAGCACGAGCAGCGAGCCGCGCGAGCGCTTCGCGCGCTTCGCTTGGGCGCTGCTCGGTTACACGCTGTGCGTCATTGTGTTCGGCGCGGTCGTGCGCATTACTGGTTCGGGCGCGGGCTGCGGTCAACACTGGCCGAGCTGCAACGGTGAGCTGCTGCAAGTGCCGCACACGCTCAAGACTGCGATCGAATACACGCATCGCGCGACTTCCGGCATCAGCGTCGTCGCGGTTTTGGTTTTGCTCGTACTCGGCTTTCGGCTTTACCCGCGTCAGCACGCGGTGCGTTCCGCCGTCGTGCTCGCCGGCATCATGATCATCGTCGAGGCGTTGATCGGGGCTCTCCTGGTCAAATTTCATCTCGTCGAAAACGACGCTTCGATTGGGCGCGCCCTGGTCTTGCCGCTGCATTTGTTGAGCACGGCGCTACTGACGGCGGCGCTCGCGTGGTGCGCCTATTTCGCCAGTCAGAGCGCGAGCGTGCGGATCCCGTTGCCGAGCGGCGCGAAGATGCTTTTGATTTTTGCCGGGCTCGCCGTACTCGTCGTTTCCGCAACCGGCGCCGTGACCGCGCTCGGCGACACGGTTTACCCGGTGCACGCAAGCAGCCTCGCCGCGCGCTTACAAGAAGATCAAGGCGCGAGCGCTCACCTCTTGCAACGGATGCGTGGCATTCATCCGCTACTCGCGATCGCCGCGGCGGCGTTCGTCGCCTACGTGGCCATGGTCGTGCCCGGTTACCGCACGAGCTCCGACGTGAAGCGCTTCAGTTTGATTTTGGCTGGTTGTGTTGCTCTGCAAGTGCTGGCCGGCGCGCTCAACGTCTGGCTCTCGGCGCCCGGATATATGCAGGTGACGCACCTGCTTTTCGCCAATTTCACCTGGATTTCATTGATCTTGCTGACGGCCGCGGCGCGCGCGGCGGGCGCGATTCCAAGCTGACTAGTCTGTTTTGTTTCTGACTATCCGTTCACATTTTTGGGATGTTTGGGCCCTACGCGCGAATCAGCGCTTGGCCACTCGCGCCACAAGCAACGCAGCTGGCGCCTGTTCGGTCAGTCCTAACGTGGCCGCCCGTCTTTCCAAAACCGTGATCAGCCCGGCGAATCTGCTGCTCCGTATTATTTCCGGGCAGGCGAGCGCAGGCCTTGTCGGGCGCGACCGCGCGCGACGAGAGGTGATGAACAGCGCAGCCGGCACGAAAAGAGGAGCTGCCGACGAACAGTCGAAAAACTAGTCAGCGTCGTACCTTCGCGTGCTCGCGGCGGTGCTATCTTGCGCGCCATGCGCATCATCGACCCCGCGACGGATCAGACGCTCGAAGAGGTAGCCGAAGACACGGAACAGAGCGTGCGCGAAAAGG
>DASYCL010000545.1:0-8124 GCA_036500245.1 Polyangiaceae bacterium
CTCCGACCTGTTCGACCAGTCGGGCTGCGGCAGCTGTCACAGTGGAGCGCGCTTGACCGACTCGGGCGCCAACAACCCGACCTTGGATCTGGCCGGAACGATCACGCTCCATGACGTAGGCACCTGCGTCCAAAGCGGCGCTTTCCCCGACGTCGCCCACCAAGACGTCCTCGGCAACCCGCGTGATGCATGTCAGTTCGATACGCCGTCCTTGAACGGCGCAGCCTCGGCGCCGCCGTATCTGCACGACGGCAGTGCCGCCACGTTGCAAGACGCGATCGCGAAAATGCCGGGCGCTCCGACCGCCGAAAACGACTTGAACGCGCTCGCCGAATACGTGCGCTCGCTGTGAGGCCGGAGATGCAAACGCAAATACCGACGCAGATTTGCCGAAGATTCAGCTGCCTCGCGCTGTGCGGTTCTGTTTTCATCACGGCATGTTCCGAGTCCAAGATCGCGCAGCCGAGCGCACCGCAGTGCGACGCGAGCACTTGCAATCAAGCACTTTGCAGCGCGCGCTTCAGCGGCAACAGCTCCGATTCGTTGACGCTCGGCGACGACTGCGGCGCGCTCGCGGTGGCTGCCGACGCAGGACCCGTCGGCGCATACTTGCTTTCATTTCACGGCAGCTCGACCGAAATCCCGTCCGCGGACGTCTCGATCTACCTCGGGGCCGCGCCCGCGGCCGGCATGTTTTCCGGACAAAGTGTGAGCAGCTGGAGCTTCACCACGACAAGCAGCAAAAACGCCGGCTGTGAGTTCGTGGCCGGGAGTAGCGCGGTGCCGACCGGCAATTTGACGCTCACGTTGAGCTCGCTCGCGCTGAGCTCCGCTGACGCAGACGGTGGAGGCAGCGCGCACGGCACGCTCAGCGCGACACTCTACCTGCACGCACCGCCGAACACCGATTGCGGCGCAGGCGAGCTCGAAGACGCGACGATCGTTTTCTGACCCTGGCGCGCACGGCGACAAACGCTCGCTTTTGTGGTCGGTTTTTGCTGGCGCGACGCTTTTATGACAGGTTTTAGCGGAGCTACTAAGTTTGCGCGCACACTGATGGTTCAGATTCCTGTATTCACCCGAAGTTCGCTGCATACTCGAGCGCGAATGGGATCTCGATCGAATGGCTGAGAAAAAAGCAGGTGGCGCTTCACCGCCGCTGCAAGTGCCGGCGCGCACGGACACTGTCGTCGATCATGAGGACATGACCGTGCTGTTCGCGCCGCCGCGCGAGCTACTCGAGCAGAGCGCCGGACGCGAGGAGAACGAGCTCACCGTCGTTCAGCGGCGCGGCGCTGATTGGGAAAGCGAAGACGAAGCCACGC
This sequence comes from Polyangiaceae bacterium, assembly GCA_036500245.1. GTDB lineage: Bacteria > Myxococcota_A > Polyangia > Polyangiales > Polyangiaceae > PMG-095. The sequence goes on from DASYCL010000545.1 coordinate 1,326, forward strand.
TCGCGGTGCACCCGTCTTTCGTCGCGCCGATGCCGGCGTCGGAGCCGATCACGGTTCGCCCTGGAGCCTTCGCAGTGCCCGTCGCTTCGATGTCGCACCCCGCGCCAGAAGCAGCCGTATTTTCGCCCGAGCTCGCCGACGACGAGATGGGCGCGATTTTGGGACCGCGACGTCGCGCGCAGAAGCTTGCGATCGGTGCGGCGGTGGCGCTGATCTTGATTTTCATGATCGTCGCGCGCTTTGCGCCCTGAATTGCTCAAGTTTTGAACAGCGAATCGCGCGCCTGCGCGCCGAGCAGCGTATCGATCACCCGACCGAGCGCGGCTAGATCATCCAAAGCGATGCTTTCGAACGCGGCGGGAGGCCGATCCATGACTCGGCCGGCGCGGAGCGCGAGCTGCCTGCCGTTCGGCGTCAAGGACACGAGTTTCGCGCGGCGATTGGTTGGATGCGGCGCACGCACGATCAAGCCGCGCGCTTCCAAATCATTGACCAGCACGGTCGTCGTGGGCGCGTCGCTGCCGATCGTTTCGGCCAGATCGCGCAGTGTTTTTGGGCCCTGCAATAGCCGGCGCAGCGCGCGCACGCGCCCAAACGGCAAGCCGGTGACCGCGCTCATCTTGTGCCGCCAATCGTCCTTCGTATCGACGACCAGTGCGACGAAACGCCGCCACAAAGCCTCTACCTGCGCAGGTTTCTTGCGACTCATTTGGCCTCTCCGAGCGGCGCTGCGTCGTCGAGCAGCGCCGCGATGCGTGCCACGGAAGCGCGCGCCGAGCGTCCATTGGAGAGCAACCCCAAGCACGCGCAGAGCACGCCCGCGCCAGTCACCAACCACCAAAATGCGTGCGTCGATTGCGTGAACGCGGGACCGGCGCGATGCCCGCCGGCAAGCGTGCCGCCAATCGCAACGCCGAGCGACGCGCCGAAGAGCCGGCTGGTCGAAGCAATCGCGGCGGCGAGGCCGGCTTGCGCACGCGGCATGCCGGACACCGCCGTGTTCGTGATCGGCGGATTGACGAGCCCGAGGGCGACGCCGAAAATCAGATAAATGCACACGAGCCACGCGAACGGCGTGGTCGTGTCGAGTCGAGTCAACGAAAGGCCGCTGAGCGCGGTCATGCTGCCGGAAATGCAAAGCGGCAGCCGCGTGCCGTAGCGCCCGATCAGTCGCCCCGAAACGGGCGAGGCCAGGATTGTGCCGAGCGCGAGCGGCATCATGTAAAGCCCGGCTTCTAGCGCGGACAAGCCGCGCACCTCTTGCAGGTAGAGCGCGTTCAAAAAGCCGAATCCCGACAGTGAGCTGAACATGCAGACGGCGATGACCGTCGCGCTCGAGAAGGGAATGCTGCGGAAAAACCGCAGATCCAAGAGCGGCTCGCGCTGCCGCGGCTCGTACCAGAGGACGCCGATCACCGAGCATACCGCGAGCGTGAACAGGGCGACGATGAACGGCGAAGACCAGCCCAAGCGATTGCCTTCGATCGTGGCGTAGATCGAGGAGCCGAAGCCGAGCGAAACGAACAATTGCCCGATTGGATCGACGCGGCGCGCGCGCGGGGCTTTCGATTCGGGCACGAAGCGCTGTGCGAGCAAGATCGCACCGACGCCAATCGGCACGTTGATCCAAAAGATCGAGCGCCAGCCGACCGATTGCGTCAGCGTGCCGCCGATCAGCGGCCCGAGCACCGCTGAAATCCCGAACACCGCGCCCCACACGCCGATCGCGCGGGCTCGCGCTTTCGGATCCAAAAATGTGTTGGTGATGATCGACATCGCGACCGGGTTGAGCATGCTGCCACCGAGCGCTTGCAGCATGCGCGCGCCGATCAAAGCGTGTAAACTCGGCGCGATGCTGCACAGCATGGACGCGAGCGTGAACACGGTCAGACCGGTTTGAAACGTGCGCCGGCGCCCAAAGCGATCCGCGAGCGAGCCGGAGAGCATGGTCACGCACGCGACGACCAGCGTGTAGGCGTCTACGATCCACTGCAGCCCGGTAGTCGTCGCGTGAAAATCTCGACGGATCGCCGGCAGAGCGACGTTCACGATCGTCGCATCCATCGATACGATAAAGAGGCTCAAGCAGCAGATGGCCAGCACTAAATTTGGCCGCAGCGGGCTGGCCGCGGGCGGCGCTGGCTCGGGGATAGTCGTCATCTCGATCGTTTACCTAAGACAATAGTTGTTGTAGCGCAAGTGTTACCGCGCGACCAAACACTCGGCCGTCACGACGGCGGCTGAAACCAGCCGCGACCCGAAGTCGCTCAGTGGCGGATTGGCTTTGCTCGAATGAGCCAACCGAAGGCGGTTTTCGCCAGCAAATCTCGCGCAAAATCCGGGCGTTCTGCGACGTGAAAATGCGCATGACACGAAACCGATACGCGACGTTTGCGCTGAGGACACGCTAGTCCGAGAAAATCCGAAGCATGTTGGCTCACGAATTTTCCGACTCGGAAGCGCCCACGAACTCGATTGGTCCGCGTCCACTCCCTACCGCGCTCGCAGACAACGCTGCCGTTCGTCGTACGCACTTGATGTTGGTCGGCACGCCGCGACTGCCGGTGCGCGGCTTGGCTTGGATAGAGCATCGGGGCGGTCTCGAGTTCGACGGCATCGAGCTGCAACGCATGCTCACGCTCGAGCGACTCAGCGTGGGCTGAGCATCACTCGTTCGCCCGAGCCCCGACAAAAAGAACCCGCGCGCGTTACATAATTCGCGAAGCGATCGGACACTCACCGTATACGCTCGTCGACAAAGTTTCGGCGCACGCTGAGCTCGGCGTAGACGGCGAACTTCGCCGCTTGCACGCGCGCAATGGACGACTAGTTCGTGCGCAAGGGAAATTTGCCCGTTCCGGCTGCTGACCGCACACGGTCGTGCGCGCGTCGAACGCCAGAAATGCCGAGAAGAAGCCATAGCGGCGCGCTTCGCGCAGGCGCGGTCGAGTGTGCGTAGGGCACGGCATTGGACTTGCTATGCCGGCGCGTCCCCGAGCCGCGTCGTGAAAGCGATCGGTCCGGAGCCAGGGTGAATATCAACCAGACCACTGGAGAAACGTCCGATGGCACGCTCACGCTTCGTTTTCGCGATCGCTTTGCTGCTGCTGCTGCCAGTTTCTGGCTGCGGCAGCCGCCACGAAGCTCGGCCTATCACCGCGCTGCCGGAGTCCATCGATCCCATTCAGGGTCAGGAGCTCGCAGAGACGGCATCCGCGCCGAACGTGCCGCCGCCGATCGCGCGCACCTATTCGACGCGCGTGATCCTCAACATCGAGGTCAAGGAGCACACGGGTTCGCTCGCGGACGGTGTGACGTACACGTATTGGACCTTCGGCGACGAAACTCCGGGCAAATTCATCCGCGTGCGCGAGGGCGACTTGGTCGAAACGCACCTCAGCAATCACCCCGACAACACGCTCGCTCACAACATCGATTTTCACGGCGCGACCGGGCCGGGCGGCGGCGGCGAAGCCTCTTTCGTCGCGCCCGGACACACCACGAGCTTCACCTGGCGCGCGATGCGTCCCGGCTTGTTCCTCTATCACTGCGTGGCGGCGCCCGCGGGTTTGCACATCGCCAATGGCATGTACGGTCTAATTTTGGTGGAGCCGAAGGCGGGGCTGCCGCCCGCGGACAAGGAATTTTACGTCGCGCAGGGTGAGTTTTATACCTCGGGCAAGTTCGGCGCGCAGGGTCCGCAGTCGTTCTCACTCGAGAAGGCTCTGCACGAAAACCCCGAATACGTCGTGTTCAACGGTCACGTCGGTGCGCTGATGGGTGACAACGCGCTCAAGGCCAAGGTCGGCGAGAGCGTGCGCATTTACCTCGGCAATGCCGGACCATCTTTGGTCTCTTCGTTTCACATCGTGGGAGAAATCTTCGACAACGTGTACGGCGAAGGCGGCATCTTGCCCAATCAGCACAACGTGCAAACCACCGCGATTCCAGTCGGTGGTTCGGCCATGGTCGAGTTCACCGCGTCGATCCCGGGGCAGTACACGCTGGTCGATCACTCCATGTTTCGCGCGTTCAACAAAGGCGCGATGGGTGAGCTCAGGATCAGCGGCAAAAACAACGACATGATCTTCACCGGTCGCACGAGCGAAGAAGCATTCCAGCCCGGCACGCATTTGCAGCAACTTTTGGCCAAAACCGCGCCGCTCGCCGAAGGCACCGTGCTCTCCAAAGACGAGCTGATGGATCGCGGACAGCACGTGTTTTCCACGGTCTGCTTTGCTTGCCATCAGTCGAACGGGCAAGGCTTACCGAACACCTTCCCGCCCCTGGCCGGCTCTGATTTCCTGATGGCGGACAAGGATCGCTCGATCCGCATCGTACTCCAAGGCCTCAAGGGCGACGTGATCGTGAACGGCGCCAAATTTCACGGTGAAATGCCGAAACCGCCACTCAGCGACGACCAAGTCGCCGGCGTCCTCAGCTACGTGAGGAACAGCTTCGGCAATAGCGGCGAAGTGGTCACGCTCGCAGAGGTCGAGCGCGTGCGACGTGAGCTCGAAGGCGGACCGAGTACGCTCCAAGCCATCTCTCGCACTGAGGAGGAATGAGCGTGCACGCTCCGAAACAACCGGCACGCTATGCCGTGCTCGGAGTCGTGTGTGCACTCGCGCTTTCCGGTGCCGCGCGAACGCGCAGTGTCGCCGCGCAGGCGCGCGAGCCTTTGCTGGTCGAGCGCGGTACCTCGATCTCGGCGCGCACGCCGGAAGCTGCGCCGTTCGCGCCCCTCGGCAGACTCGCCCGAAGCTCGAAACGCGACGTCCCGGCCGGCGAATATCTGCCATTTTATCGCGGGAATGACCGCAAAAAGACGCTCAGTGTGCGCGCTTTTCGCATCGACACAAGGCCCGTCTCGGCGGCGGAGTTCGCGACCTTCGTGCGCGCAAATCCCAATTGGCGGCGTTCGCGCATCAAGCCATTGTTCGCCGAGGCAAGCTACCTCGCCGATTGGGGTCGCGACACGGATCCAGATCCAGCCACTCTGGGCGCGCCGGTCACGAGCGTGTCTTGGTTCGCCGCGAAGGCATACTGCACGAGCATCGGCTTCCGCTTGCCGACGACGGTAGAGTGGGAACGCGCGCTGCAAGTGTTCGGCGAGGACTTCGTGGTCCACGCGAGCCAAAGCACCGGCGCGCGATCTGCTGCCAGCCTGTGGGAATGGACCGCCGACTTCAATTCGATCCCCATCGCTGGGGACGCCAGCGAATCGGTAACGAATTTGTTTTGTGGCGCCGGCGCCCGCGCGAACGATGCCAGCGACTACGGCGCGTTCCTGCGCTATTCTTTGCGCAGCAGCCTCAAAGCTGACTTCGCGCTCAAAAATCTCGGCTTCCGCTGCGCGGAGGACGAGCCATGAGCACGCGCCGCTGGTTTGCTCCCGCGGCCTTGAGCCTCGGGCTTGCGTGCGGAGTTTTCGGCTATTTGCGGCCTGTTTTAGGCCAAAAACACGGCGCACATGCCTGGCATGCTCAGGCTCCGCTACCAGCGCGGTCGCTCTATGGGCTCGACTCCGAGTTCGTCACCGACTCGCGCGCGCGGCTCGAGTTCGGCGCACTACGTGGCCATTTTCAAATCCTGGCGCTGATCTTCACGCGCTGCCCCACGGTTTGCCCGATGCTGGTTCACGATCTGAAAGCACTCGAACGCGCGATGCCCGCCGACGTCAGTGCGGCGACTCGCTTCACACTCGTCAGCATCGATCCCGAGCACGATACGCCCGAAGCGCTCGGCGCGTATCGCATCAAGCACGAGTTGGACGAAGAGCATTGGTTCCTATTGCGCGGCGAACCGGAAGCGGTGCGAGATCTGTCGGCGCTGCTCGGCTTCAGCTTCTCCGGCGCAGGCGGCGCAGCGATCGCGCACTCGAAGCTCGTCACGGTTTTGAACCGAGACGGCGAAGTCATCCTGCAACAAGAGAGCGCCGCGGCGGATCCAGAAAAAATCATCGACGCGATCGCGCGCGCACTCTGACTCCATTTTCGAACCGAGGAAGCACGGACATGGCCGATTCGCATTTGGCCGAGCCGCACCTGGCTCACCATTTTCACAGCTCGCAGCAGCAATTCGACGCCGGCAAACTCGGTATCTGGCTGTTCTTGTTGACCGAGGTTTTGTTCTTTTCCGGCCTATTTTGCGCCTACGCTGTCTATCGCGCAGCGCATCCGGAAATTTTCAACTACGCGCACTACTTCCTCGATACGCGGCTCGGCGCGCTCAACACTTGCGTGCTGCTCGTGAGCAGTTTGACCGCGGCGCTGGCCGTTCGCTTCGCGCAACTCGGGCAACGCCGCGCGCTCGTGCTGAACATCGCGATCACGATTTTGTGCGCACTCGCGTTTCTCGGCGTCAAATATGTCGAGTACTCGCACAAATTCGAAACCGGGCTCTTGCCCGGTGGTCGCTTCAATCCCAGCGAGCACGTTTGGGAGACGCCGAGGTTCGTGCAAAAGCATCCGGAAGCGAGCGCATTCGCCGAGCGCCTGCGGCAATTCGGCGCGAACGCCAAGTCCGAAGACGTGGCCGCGCGCGCGCTCATTGCACGACCAACTCGCGCTGAGATCGAACCCTTGCTCGAAGCTGGCGTGTTGGGACCGAACGCGGTGTATCGCGACTTCCCCTCGCAACCGCGGAACGCGCACGTCTTCTTCGGAATTTATTTCATGATGACCGGCTTGCACGGGCTTCACGTACTCGGCGGTATCGGCGTGTGGAGTTGGCTGCTCGTGCGCGCGAGACGCGGCGCATTCGGTCCGAAGTACTTCGGACCGATCGACTACGCCGC
>DASYCL010000546.1:0-4208 GCA_036500245.1 Polyangiaceae bacterium
GCGCGCTGCTCGCCGAGCCGGACGGTTCGAAGCTCCGCCGTGACCAACTGCGCGCGCCGTGGCCCACCTCCGACCGCGACGCCACGGCTCTGGGCGAAAAACTGGGGCGCGCTTTGAAGCTCAAAGCGTAGGTCGCGCAGCGAACCACTCGGCTTCGCGCGGAACGGGCCGGGTCGCGAGCGCGGGCTACCAGTGCGGACCGCGGCGTACGCGCTGAACTCCCCAAAAAAATCAGGGCTCGAATGGGTCTTGACGGCTCTTTTCTCGCGCGCTCTCCGTGGTATGGTCCGCGCCATGTTCGTCCGGAAGCTCGCCCAATGTTCGCTCTTGGCTGCGCTCGCGTTCCCGCTGGCGCTCTCCGTCACCGCTTGCGGCAACGGCGGTGGCGTGCACACCGCTCAGATCAAAGCCGGCGAAATGCCCGCTGGCGGCGATTGGCAAGGCGTCTACTACAGCCCGGTCTACGGCTACTTGCACATCATCACCGAAGGCACCACGGCGCAGGGCGCGTGGCGCACCGGCGGTGGTGACGCCTACGGCGAGCTGCAAGGCGAGACGGACGGCAACATCCTTCGCTACACCTGGACGCAGCACAAGATCGGCATGGTCGGTGCCGAAGCGGACAGCAAGGGCAAGGGCTACTTCAAGTACTCGATCCCGAAAGAGGGCGAGGCGCACCATATCGCCGGCGAATGGGGCCTCGGCGACAGCAACGCGGGCAACCCTTGGGAAGCCGTGAAGCAGACCAACATGCAGCCGAACTTGCAGTCGGTGAAGCCGGACGAAATCGAAGGCAAAGTGAACGCCGGCGGCTGGGACTCGGACGACAAGAGCGGTGGCGACAAGAAGGATGACGGCGACAAGCCGGCTCCCTGAACCGTGCCCGGCGATGCAGTAAAGGGGCTTCAATTCCGGGAGCCCCCGATTTTCGAACGCGGTTCCAAAGGGAGAAGCGGTGTTTCGCTCGGCGCGCTCGACGTGCCGGAAGTCGACTTGAATCGGGCTTTGCCGGGCATCGCGCGGAGCGCGCCCGCCGAATTGCCCGAAGTGAGCGAGCCCGAGGCAATCCGTCACTTCGTGCGGCTCAGTCAGTGGAATTTCAGCATCGACACGCAGTTTTATCCGCTCGGATCGTGCACCATGAAGCACAACCCGAAGGTGAACGAGTGGGCCGCGCGGCTCGACGGCTTCGCGAATCTGCATCCGCTCACTCCGCCGCACCTGGCGCAAGGCGCGCTCGAGATCATCGTGCGCTTGCAAGCGCTGCTCGCCGAAATCGTCGGCATGGATGGCGTGAATTTGCAGCCCGCGGCCGGCGCGCAAGGCGAGCTCACCGGGCTCATGATGATCCGCGCGTATCATCAGAGCAAAGGTCGATCGCCGCGCAAGATCTTGATCCCGGACAGCGCGCACGGCACGAATCCCGCGAGCTGCGCCTTGAACGGCTTCGAAGCAGTGCCGTTCGCGTCGGGCCCGCAGGGCATCGTCGAGCCGGAAACGCTGGCTCGCGCGCTCGAAGCCGCGGGTGAAAACGTAGCTGGGCTGATGATGACCAACCCGAACACGATCGGCCTCTACGAAAGCGCGATGCCGAAGCTGGTCGAGCTCGTGCACGCAAGAGGCGGCCAAGTCTACGGTGACGGCGCGAACATGAACGCCGTGCTCGGTCGCGCGCGTCCGGGCGACGCAGGCGTGGACGTGATGCAGTACAACCTGCACAAGACATTCACCACGCCGCACGGCGGTGGCGGACCGGGCTCGGGTCCGGTCGCGTTCAAGCGTCACCTCGAGTCATTTCAACCGACGCCGACCGTGCGTCGCGAAGGCGACTATTTCATCATCGATGCGGATCGCCCGCACTCGGTCGGGCGCGTGCGCTCGTTCCTCGGCAACTTCGGGATGATGGTGCGTGCCTATGCGTACATCCGCGAACTCGGTGCCGAGGGCCTCCGCGCGGTGAGCGATCTCGCCGTCTTGAACGCGAATTACGTCGCGGCCGCCCTGCGCGGTGTTTTGCCGCTCGCCTATGAAACACCGATGCTGCACGAAGCGGTGTTCACGGACAAAGCGCTCGAAGCGAAAACCGGCGTAAAAACTTTGGATCTCGCCAAGCGCTTGATCGACTACGGCTACCACCCGCCGACCGTGTACTTCCCGCTCGTGGTGCGCGGCGCGCTGATGGTCGAACCGACCGAGACCGAAACCAAGCAGACGATCGACTCCTTCGTCGAAGCCTTGAAAGCGATCGTGAAGGAAGCCGAAGAGTCGCCCGAGCTCGTGAAGGGCGCCCCGCACCTGACGCGCCTCGGCCGGCTCGACGAAGCGCGCGCCGCGCGCAAGCCGCGCCTGCGCTGGTCGAAGGTCGAAGCCGAAACGCCCGAAGGCCTTTGAACTCCTCGCCTGCGCGCGAGGCGCGCGTGCCGGCGCGAAGCTCGAGTCTTTCGATCGCGGAGCTCTTGCGCATGCAGCGCGAGTTTCACGGTCCGCGCCGCTTGCTCGAAAATCTGGGCGACGGATTTTTGTACCAGAAAAATCCGTTCTTTCGCCGTATCCGCGAGGCCGCGCTCGCGCGAGGCATCCGCTTCACGCTCGACGATCCGGGCGACTACTTCGCGTTTCCGCTGGTCGCGCTCGACGCGATTCTGCGCACGCGCAAAGTGCCGTACCGCGCCAATTACTCCGCGCTCCGCGCCTTCGAACGCACGCGCCCCGGCTTCTTCACGCTCGCGGATCTGCGCTCGAACCGACCTTTGCCCAACTACATTTTGCACGAGTCGGCGCACGCGGTCGCGTTTCACGAGCTGTTCGGTCGTCCGCGTGACGTCGCCTTGACGCTCGCGGATCCGACCAAGCTCGTTCGCGTCGTGATCGGCGAAGCTTATGCAATGACCAGCGAATACTTCGCGGCCTGCGCCGTGTCCGATTCACTCCACGCTTGGCTCTTTTCGATCAATTCCTATCGTCATCGCACGCCCGCGAAAAAAGCCGTGGGTGAGCTGATGGCCGAGCTCGGTGCGCCTTTATTGATTTGGTTGGTTCTGGTTGGCTTTCTGCAGAACAACTACTTCGTGGAGCGCTTTTCGCGCCGCACGCTCGATCGCGCGCTCGAACTCGCGCCCTTCGGCTCGGTTCCGCGCGTCTCGGGCGCCGCGCGCGTCAAGCTGTCGCGCGCGATCGGCGCACTGATGGTGATGAGCCCCGAGTTTCGCCACGACACGGCCAAGCTGTTCTTCACCATGCACGGTTATTCGCGCGACATTCGCCGCGTGCTTGCCGGCGATCCGCTGGCGCAAATCGCGGCCGATGCGGACATCGGAGCGCGCCTCGCGCGCTTGGTCGAAATCCTCAACGCGGACGTGACGGCGCAGCGCGCCTCAACGCGCCGCGGGCGCTGAGCGGCGCCGCCGCGCCCAGCGCGTGAGACCGAGGCCGAGGCCGAGCAACAAGAACGGAGTCGAGCTGGGCTTCGAACCGTGACCGAGCGAGCAGCCCGCTGCGGTCGAGGTTTGTCCGCTAGTGCCGCTTTCTGTGGCTGAATCGGATGACCCCGGCGCGGTTGGAGTGGACGAGCCGGTGTTGCCCGTCGCGGAGCCTGCCGTCGGCGTACCGTTCACGCCGGAGACACCGAGTGAGCCTCCGCCCAGCGAATAGTAGGGCGGAAGGCACATCAACGTCGGCGGTGCGGCTGGCGGACACGGGTCTGGCGTTGGTGTTGGCGTGCCGCCGTCTTGCGCCGGCGTTGGGCTGCCGCTGTTCGACGGCGGGGGCTCGGCCGGGGCACCGCCGGCGCAGACGTCCGGAGTGGCGACGGCTTCGCAAGTCCAGCCCGCCGCGCAGTCTGCGGTCGTCGTGCACGGCGTGGGCAGCGCGTGACAGCTCGAAGTCGTTGCTATGGGGCAGTTGCAGATCGGCGGCGGAGGCGGCGCGCCGCCATCGGCGCTGCCCGCTGAGCCAGCGCAGGCGCATCCCTCACTGTCAGCGATGCAACTGAAGCCTGCGCCGCAATCCGAATCGACTTTGCATGGCGCGTCATAGCGGGGGATGCACTGGCTTTGGGTGGTGGGCACGCACGCGGGCGGCGAGCAGTTAGTGTTTGGTGCGCAGGTTGGCACTATGTCGCAGCTCGTTTGCGAGGTGTAACAAACCATGCCTGACGCGCAGTCGCTGTCGGCCTTGCAAGGGCCGGGCACGCACGACTTCGTCTCTTG
>DASYCL010000547.1:0-4518 GCA_036500245.1 Polyangiaceae bacterium
AATGAGTTATGACGCAAGAATTAGTGTTGGTTGGGCAACTCGAGCCGACTCTCTCGAGCGCGATTGGCGAAGGCGCGCCGCGTCGCTCGAGTCACGAGGAAGCCTTTGCTCGATTGTTCGCGGCTTCCCGAGCCTTGCCGGCAGATAAACTGGCGCACTTGAACGTCGACATCAAACAAGTGTGCGTCACGATCGCGGGCGTGTTCCCCAAGGTCGTGCTGTTTCGGTCGCGCTTGGCGGTGCTCGCGGAGTTCGAGCTCGACTGCCTGGACCAATTGCCGCTCCTTGCTCACGCGACGATGTATGCCGAATCAACTTACGACACGACGTGCTCTGCGCCTCGTCGCGCTGCGGAGCTCGCCGAACAAGCGCGAAAGTGGTGTCGCTTGTTCGTGCAGGACGTGGGCGTGATGATGCTACGCGGCTTGCTACCTGAGGAGCAGCTGGCGCGACTCAAAGCCCAAACGAGCTACAAACACCTCGCCTTCAAATTGATGAGCTTCGCCGGGCTCTACCGTAAGAATTGGGCGCAGCTGAGCGCTCACACCACGCTCAAGCTCGAAGAACTCGATCGCGCCGACGCGCTCAGCGGCGCGCTCACGGAAGCAACCGGGCGATTGCCCGAGCGCCACCAAGCAATCCGCGAAGCGAACGATCAACGGCGCCGCAACTTCACGCTCTTGGCCCGAGCCTATGACGAAGTGCGAGCGGGCATTCAGTACTTGCGGCGCAGAGAAGGAGACGCTGAATCGATTGCACCTTCCTTGTACCAAGGGCGCGGCGGGAGTCGCCGGAAGCCGCAAGAGGCAGCGAGCAACGGATTTGCCGAGCCTTGAATCAGCGCCAGACTCCGGCGATGGAAAAAGTAGCGCTGGTGACCGGCTCGACGAGCAACATCGGGAAAGCGATCGCGGAAGTGCTGTCGAGAAAGGGCTTCCACGTCGTCATCACCTCGAGACACGAGGACGAAGCGCGCCGAGTCGCGGCCGCATTGCCCAATCAAGGCTCGCACTTTGCGCTCGACTTCGCGGACGCCTCAGCGATCGAAGAGCTATTTGCCTTCGTGCGAAGCAAATTCGGAAGGCTCGACGTGCTCGTCAACAACGTGGCTTACACGAAGAACGAATCGATCTTGAACTGCGACTTAGAGACTTGGGAATCCACGATCAACACCAACCTTCGCAGCTATTACCTGTGCACGAAGTCTGCCGCAGAGATCATGAAGACTCACGGCGGCGGTGCGATCGTGAACATCACGGTTTCGAGCACCCGTGGCACGAAGGACAAATTCTCCTACATGGTCTCGAAAGGCGGCATCAACTCGCTCACGATGTGCGCCGCGATCGACCTCGCGCCCTTCAACATCCGCGTCAACGCCGTTGGCTCCGGCCTCATCGGTTCGCCGGTAGGCTTCCGAGACAGCGCGAACCGCCCGCACCAAAACCAGCGCGTGCCGATCGGTCACGTCGGTGCGCCCGAAGATGTCGCGGAAGCGGTCGCGTTTTTGGCTTCCGAACAGGCCAAGTACGTCGTCGGCGCGGTGCTCGCCGTGGACGGCGGGCTCGACATCTCGCTGTAAGGCCCGGACATACCGGCGCGCGCGTCCCGCTTGAGCGCGCGCGCCCGAGCGATGCTAGAACCCGAGCGTCCGAACCGGAGGAGTGGCCGAGCGGTTTAAGGCACCGGTTTTGAAAACCGGCGTACTCGTAAGGGTACCGTGGGTTCGAATCCCTCCTCCTCCGCCGCAGCCCTCTCGGGCTGCCGGAAGAGTAAGCCCGTCACGGCACGACACACAGCGCGATCGTGCAGGAGCTGTCTGCCGCGCTGTCGCAAGGCATAGGCCACGCCTGGCACACCTCGCCTGCCGGGCACGGACTTTCCGCGACGCGATAGCCGTAGTCACACTTCACGGCGGTATTGCCTTCACAGAAGCTCACTGCGGACTCGTTGGGCGAGCAGTTTGGGTCCGGATCTTTTGACAGTGCGCACCGAGCGATGCCTACGCAGAAGCCAGTTCCGCAGGGTTGCCGGTTGAAGGCCAACCCCTCTTCACACTGCAGTTGATCGTTGCCGTCGCAAGCGTCGCTGATACCGGACCCTGCAGGCGCGCTCGGGCAATTGGAGTTGGGCGGCGCTTCCTCGATGCAGATTGCGCCCGCCACGTCCCGGTCCATCGACGGGTCCGCGTCGTACTCATTGCAAAGCACGCACTGGGTTCCGGGATCGGACGCGTAACCGTCCACACAATCGCGCATCGTGTGCCCGTCACAGATCGTATTGCGCATTCCGTCGCATCTGGGATCCGGATCGGGGCTCGCCGCGCAAAACGCAAACGTCGACTCCACCTTGCAACTATTGGCGCGACAGGTCGAGCTCTGCCACTGGTAGTAAGTGCCATCGCCGCCTTCGAGTGGCTGGCAGTCCATCGCGACGTCTCCGTCGCAGCGGAACTCTCCTTGGCTGCAGTCGCTGCCCGGACCGCACCCCGATAGCAGCCCGAGAAAGAGAGCCGCTGACACCACACCCAGAACGCAAGTGTGAATGCCGCGCACACCGCGAGCCTTCGCGTTCATCCTCGGACCTCTAAACTCCCCAGTAGTCACCATGAGTAAATGTGCTGACGCATTCTGAACGGATACTTTGCACGATGCGTGCCCAGCGCGGCTATGCGTGTGCAATCCCACGTGCTGAGCTGGGCTGGGCCGTCTCAACCGATGACGGCATCGCGCACGATCTGGACTGGATCGAACGCCTGACCGACGCGATCAGCGTTGTCGTTAACGCGTAGCTGCCTCATTGGGAGCTACGAATTGTTCGGCTTCGGTTTCCGCGATTGGCATCCGAACTAACCCTTCGATCTGTACTACGAGGACATCGTGCTCGACACGAAGCGCGTGGGTTGTTTGCAATGATTCAAAGACCCGTCCGCGCGGCGAGCTTCTCGCCGAGGCGCTCGAGTAAGCGCTCCGGCAGGTAGCAAGTGAGGTTCACCGTGATCATCAAAAGCGAGAACCAGATCACGGGACCAAACATCAGCCCGATCAACGTGTGCATGCCGAGCGCGAAGAGGAGTCCAATGTGGCGCAGTCGCCGCCAGCCGAGCCAGAGCAGCGCAAAGCACTCGAAGCTCAAGGTCATGACCTGGAAGACCGTCCACATGAAGCCCGGAAGTGTGTTCGCGAGCAGCAACGTGAACGCGGTTTGGTACGAATCGTGGAGATGGGTCCAGAGCACGGCCGAATGATTGAGCCAGTCTCCGCGCGCTTTGCAGATGCCGGATGCCGTGTAAAACACGATCAGAAACGCCTGCAGGAAGCGAATCGCGCCGCCGGACATCTCTTCGACTGGCGGCGCGCGGGCATCGTCTGCCGCGCCGCGGCGCGCTAGCCAAGCATCGAGGCTGAAGCGCGCGCCCGCCGGGCTCAAGCAGATCACCAATGCCAACATCGGCGCAATGCGGCTCACCGTGAACGCGGCGAGGCGATCGGCCAGCGCGACGTAAACGAGGAGTGCGGCGAACGCAGCCGCGCTGCGGCGCGTCTTGTAGCCAACCACGACCAAGAGCCCCGAGATCACGAGTGCCGCGGAGATCCACCACGCCACGGTTGGGGAGACCGCGGGGAGATAAGCGGATTCGTGCGCGTCGCCCGCACCCAAGTCCGGCAAGCAAAAGCCACCTTCGGAAAGCCATTGCTCGGTGTAAGGGATCCGGCTCGACAAGAATCCGAGTATCGCGAGCGGCGCGAGCACACGAAGCAGCTCGATGCGCACGATCGATTCCGGAGAAAACCAAGAGGGCTCGCGCAGGTCGACGCGAGCGGGCCTCTGCGTTCCGGCTGGCGGCGTCTCGCCGGTCGCTCGCTTGCGCCTCGGCTTCTTCACGGTGTTTGCCCCGAGCACCAGCTGCTCTTTCGCGATTGCGAAGTGAAGTACCAGGATTTTCGGTAGCTCTCTGGAAAGTCGCTGAGCGGGCGAAACTGGTAGCGCTCGACGGCTTGGCCGGGCGCCGGAAACGGAACGCGCACGCTCCACAGCCGAATGCCGCCGATCAGTCCGGCCGGCGACACGTCTTCGCCGCGCGCGACGCGTTCGTTGTGGCGCGCGATCAGAAAGCTTTCGAGCGCGTGCATCACTTCGCGATTCTGACGGTAGAAGCTGGCCGTGCGATAGAAACGGCTCTCCTTGTCGTCGCGGTGCATCGGGAAGTAGGGCCGATAGTCGAACTCTTCGAAGCGCCGCCGAGCGCACGACCAAGCTTCGACGCGATACTCGATGGCGGCATCCGACGCTTCCGGGAACAGACACGCGCCGCTCATGAAGAACCGCGCGCCGGGCACCACGTTACCGAAGATGCCCCAGCCGTTGCTGCCGAGCGCGAGCTCCGCCAGGTACACGCACGCGAGTGGCACGAGCAGACGCCTGAACCAAGTCGGTCCGATGCCTCGCGCGACGCCAGCTGCGCTACTCATGCCGCGAGCTTAGCCGGCTTGCGCCTCAGGTGAACGCAACCAGTAACTC
>DASYCL010000548.1:0-4938 GCA_036500245.1 Polyangiaceae bacterium
CGCATCCGCGAGCTCGAGCGAAGGCTCAGCGCCGCCGATCCTTCAGGAAGCAGCACCAACCCGGATCTGGTCGCCCGCCGCGCCGATCTCGCGTCGCTCAAGGCTCAACAACAAAAATTCTCGGCGCCGAGCGCGCCGCAAAAAGGCAGCTTCTTCCAATACAACTTGGTCGAAGTGCGCGACGTGCTCGGCTCGGACCCGACGGTGCACGCGCTCATCGACGGCTACTACGTGCGCGTCAACGATCACAACCGCGACGTATTCAAAGACAAATTACCCGAGCCCGCGCCGGCCGGCGCGAGTCACTACGTCGGCGTGGAAGTGTGCAGCACTTGCCACCAAAGCGAACGCGCGTTCTGGGACAAGACGCAGCACGCGGGCGCTTACGCAACGCTGTCGAGCGCGCACAAAGAGTTCAACCTCGACTGCGTGAGCTGTCACGTCACCGGCTACGACAAACCGGGCGGTTCGACGGTCGTACGCGTCGAAAAACTCACCAACGTGCAATGCGAGGTTTGCCACGGCCCGGGCTCACGCCACGTCGATTCGCCCAAAGACGACAAACTCATCGCGCTCCCCGAACGCAGCCTGTGCGCCGGCACGTGTCATCATCCGCCGCACGTGCACGCGGATTGGGACGTGAACGCGGGTTGGCAGAAGATTGTCGGGCCTGGGCATGGGGGGTGAGCCTCTTGCCCTGCGCGCGAATCAGCGTTTTGCCGCCCTGATGTCTTGGTCTCCTCATTTCGCGCCGGAGCGCGCGCGAAGGCTTTCAGCCGAATGCCCGGAAATAAAACAAAGCCACCAGGTTCGCGCGGCTGATCACGGTTCTCGAAAGAGAGGCGGCCACGTTAAAACTGACCGAACAGGCGCCAGTCGCGCCACTAGAAGCGCGAGCGGCCAAGCGCCACGAAATGCGCAGCGCCCAAAAACATCCCCAACGATCTGGATCAACATTCCAGGCTTGTCTTGGGGGGCGTGGGCGCTTTGCGACACTTGCAGATTCGCGTCTGCGTCGCGGGCAATTCACGCGGCGCACGCGTGACGTCGCGTGGTCGACGCGCGTGCGACGGGGCAACGAACGCGCACAACGGGTCACTCGAAAATCCGCGCAGCACGCGGACGCCTGCGTGCAAATCGAGGGAAAGCGGATTTATGAACCTACGCTGTGCGCCAAGCTTGAATTAATCCGCTCAAAGTGCGGATCAGAATGAAAGCAGCGCGCGGAGACCCATGGCCTACACTAGACCCTCGAGTTAGCCTGATCAGCGATGACCCACTACGACACTGCCACCGAAGAGACCGAAGATCGTTTCTACGCGCAGTACGACTCGCGCGAAGTGAAGCTCATGACGCTCGATCAGCTCGTCGAAGCATTCGAGGCGGGTGAGATTCACGAGAACACGTTCGTGTGCCGTGAAGGCGACAGCGAGTGGGATACGCTCGCGAACGTCGCCGGGTTGGGCGAAGAGGAAGCAGAGCCGGAACCGGTTCTCGAGCGTCGCCCGCCGATGCCGAACCGCGTACCCGAAGGCGCAATGCAAACGCGCCCGCCGATGCCGAATCGCGGTCCGGATCTGGGTGGTGAGCGCCGTCCGCCGATGTCGAATCGCGCGCCGGATCTCGGCGCTGAGCGCCGCCCGCCGATGCCGAATCGCCGGCCGGGCTTCGACACGGTGCCGGCTTCGCGGCAGGTCTCGGCCTATCCGTCGGTGGCCCCGGCTGCCGTCGCGCCGTCGACGCCGCTCAGCTTCGCGCCGGTGACGAGCAACATCAACTACGCGAGCTTCGACCTCGACGACGACATGGCGCTCCGTCCGAAGCGTCGCGGCGCCAAGATTGCCGGCGCGATGGCCGCGCTCGGGATCATCGGCGGTGCTGCGGCATTCGTCGCCACGGGAGGGCTCCACTCGTTCGTGCTCCCGAGCATGAGCGCGTTCGAGAGCGCGGGTCAAAAGAGCCAAGCGTCGCTCACGCTCTCCAACATCGAGACCAAGCCGAGCACGCCGGCACCCGTCGCGCCTCCGCCGACGACGCCCGATCCGGCGCCCGCCGCGGCGCCCACGCCGACCACGCCGTCGAGCGACACTTCGACCGCGAGCTCGGGTTCCTCGTCGGGTCAAACCGCAACCGCGGGGTTCAGTGACGACATGAAGCAGGCGTTGCTCACGGCCGACAAAGAACACGCGAACAAGCACGCTGCGAAGGTGAAGGCGCGCGCCACCGCGACCGTCGCGCGCCACGCGGGCGGCGGCGGCCACGCGAGCAAATCGACCGGCTTCAAGTCGGGTGGCAGCGCATACGATCCGTTGAACGGCAAACTCTGAGCGCTCGTAAGAGAGACGACGCGGCTCGCCAAGGCGAGCCGCAGTTGTTTTGTGGGCTTGCTGCCGGGGCCTGAGTCTTCGTCTCGGTCGTGGATGTTTTTGGCCCTGCGCGCGAATCAGCGCTTGGCCGCTTGCGCGTCGAGCGACGCGACTCGCGCCTGTTCGGTCAGTTCTCATTACTCGCCTCTCGTTCGAAAACCGTGATCAGCCCGGCGAATCAGTAGCTTTGTTTTACTTCCGGGAATTCGGCTGCCACCCCTTCGCGCGCGCTCCGGCGCGAAAAGAAGAGACGGAGATGCGATGTTTTTTTCCGTGCAGGCGAGCCCAAGCGTTATCGGGCGCCCGCGCGCGAGAGGTGATGAACAGTCAGGTTTTGCGGTGCGAAGAAGGACGCCAGCATTTTTTGTGGGTGCTCCTGTGCCGCGCTGCACAGACCTAAAAACTCGGTGGCCTCGGCTCTCTCCGCGCCTTGGCGGTTGACTCTCTCTCGGAAGCCGAACTGCGCCGCCGAAGGCTGAGCCGCGATCTGCACGCCGCGTGACCATCAATACAACCAAACTTGCAGCGCTTCGCCGAGCCGGTTACGAGCGTCGCGTGGAAAAAGCCCAGCAACAGAAGAGTAAAGGCGGCTCGGCGATCAAGCCGACGCGCGCGGAAGATTACGCGGAGTGGTACCAGCAAGTCGTGCGCGCGGCGGACTTGGCCGAGAACTCGGCGGTGCGCGGCTGCATGGTGATCAAGCCGTGGGGCTACGCGATTTGGGAGAACATCGAGCGCGTGCTCGATCGCATGTTCAAAGAGACCGGGCACAAGAACGCGTACTTTCCACTGTTCATCCCGAAGTCGTTTTTGGAGAAGGAAGCCGAGCACGTCGAGGGCTTCGCCAAGGAATGCGCGGTCGTCACGCATCATCGGCTGATTGCGGGGAAAGACGGCGGGTTGGTGCCGGATCCGAACGCCGAGCTCGAAGAGCCGCTGATCGTGCGGCCGACGTCGGAGACGATCATCGGCGCTTCGTTCGCGCAGTGGGTGAAGAGCTATCGCGATTTGCCGCTCTTGATCAATCAGTGGGCGAACGTGGTGCGCTGGGAGTTGCGCACGCGGCTCTTTTTGCGCACCACGGAGTTCCTCTGGCAAGAAGGGCACACCGCGCACGCGACCGACAGTGAAGCGCGCGAAGAAACATTGAGGATGCTCGACGTGTACGCGACCTTCGCCGAAAATTATTTGGCGATGCCGGTGATCCGCGGCTCGAAGACCGCGAGCGAGCGCTTCCCCGGTGCGGTGGACACGTACGCGATCGAAGCCTTGATGCAAGATCGCAAGGCACTCCAAGCCGGCACGTCGCATTTCCTCGGCCAAAAATTCGCGGAGGCGAGCAGTATTCGTTTTTTGGATGCGAGCGGGACGTTGCAGCTCGCGTGGACCACGTCGTGGGGCGTCTCCACGCGGCTCGTCGGTGGTTTGATCATGACTCACTCGGACGACGACGGGCTCGTCTTGCCGCCGCGCATCGCGCCCGCGCATTGCGTGATTTGGCCGGTCTTCCGCGGGGAAGAGACGCGCGCGCAAATCCTCGAGCTGATTCAAAGCATCGCCAAATCGCTGCGCGCGGCCCGTTACGACGAGCGCCCGCTCGAGGTCGAAGTCGATCTGCGCGACACGAGTGGCGGCGACAAGCAGTGGGAATGGATCAAGAAAGGCGTGCCGCTTCGGATCGAAGTCGGCCCGCGCGATCTCGCCGCCGGAACCGCGATGGTCACGCGTCGCGACAAAGGCGCGGCGGGCAAAGAGTCGATTCCGTTCGCAGAGCTGCCGGCGCGCATCCCAGCGCTGCTCGAACAAATACAAAATGATCTGTTCGCGCGCGCCGTCGCCGCGCGCGACGCGCATACCGTCGCGATCGATTCGCGTGAGGAGTTCGATCGCTTCTTCACGCCGAAAAACACGAACAAGCCCGAGATCCACGGCGGCTTCGCGTTGAGTCATTGGTGCGGTTCGCCGAAGTGCGAAGCCGCGCTCAAGGACTCGCTCAAGGTGACGATCCGATGTATTCCGACGTACGGGATCGTCGGCGCAGCCGCGACGTCACGGATTTCTGAGCCCGGGAAATGCATCGTTTGCGGCGAGTCGAGCTCGAGCCGCGTGGTGTTCGCGAAGAGCTACTGACGAAACGGGCGCCGGTTGCGCCGGGTTCATCCGGTTCGGCGCGGACGATTTCGCAAATCGATTGGCCTTGGCTCCGGCATTACGACTGCGCTCGAGGGCGCGGACGCGCGAAATTCGGCGCGACCTCGATTTTTCGGGAGATCTCGCATGCCGTTTCGCTGTTTTGGTTACTCTGCTGCGCTGCTGTCCGGCTCGGTGCTCGCCCTTTCCGCGCTTGGCGCTTGCAGTGGAAAAAATGAGCCGCCGGAAGTCGCGATGGGCGGTAACGGCAGCATCACGCACGGCGGCTCGGGACCGGCCGCGAGCGCCGGCTCAGGTGATCTGACGTCGGGTGCCGGGGGTTCGAGCGCGGGCTCGAGCAGCGGCGGCAGTGCCGGGCAAGCCGGCGGCAGCGCGGGCAGCACCGCCGGAGTGGGTGGCGCGAGCGGCTCTGCGGGCAGCG